>NZ_JBHWOO010000062.1:0-8713 GCF_043424415.1 Luteococcus sp.
GACCCCGCGATCCCCCGCGCGGGCGCACGGGGCGGGAAGACGACGGTGCGCGCCCCCTCGCAGGGACGCGCACCGTCAGGAGCCGTTCAACCGGTGGCTCAGGCGTCGCCGCCCGCATTGCCGGAGGTGCCGGCATTGACGTCGAGCAGGTTGTACTTCTCGGCAGCCTTCAGCGGCCAGTCAGCAGGAACCTCTCCCTTGGCGGCCAGCAGCTGCAGCGCACGCACCGCCATCGACGGGCCGTCGATGTGGAAGAAGCGACGGGAAGCCTGGCGAGTGTCGGAGAAGCCGAAGCCGTCGGCACCCAGGCTGGCGAAGTCGCCCGGGACCCAGTTGGAGATCTGGTCCTGGACGGCACGCATGTAGTCGCTCACCGCGATGACGGGACCGGGACGGTCCTGCAGCTTCTGCGTCACATAGGGAACGCGGGCCTCTTCCTCGGGGTGCAGGAAGTTGTGCTCGTCGGCCGCCAGGCCGTCGCGGCGCAGCTCGCCCCAGCTGGTGACGCTCCAGACATCGGCCACCACGCCGAAGTCCTTCTTGAGCAGCTCCTGCGCCTCCAGCGCCCACGGCACGCCCACGCCCGAGGCGAGCAGCTGCGCGCGGCGTGCATCCTGGCCCACGCCCTCGAAGCTGCCCTCCTTGAGCAGGTACATGCCCTTGACGATGCCCTCGGCGTCGACGCCCTCCGGCTCCTTCGGCTGCACGATCGGCTCGTTGTAGACCGTCAGGTAATAGATGACGTCCTCGGGCTTGTCGCCGTACATGCGACGCAGGCCGTCCTTGACGATGTGCGCGATCTCGTAGGAGTAGGCCGGGTCATAGCTCACGACCGCCGGGTTGGTGGCGGCCAGCAGCGGGCTGTGGCCGTCCATGTGCTGCGTGCCCTCGCCGGTCAGCGTGGTGCGGCCGGCGGTGGCGCCCACCAGGAAGCCGCGGCCGAGCTGGTCGGCCACCGCCCACATGGAGTCACCGGTGCGCTGGAAGCCGAACATCGAGTAGAAGATGTAGATCGGCACCATCGGCACGCCGTGGGTCGAGTAGGAGGTGGCGGCCGCGGTGAAGGCAGCCATCGACCCGGCCTCGTTGATGCCCAGGTGCAGGATCTGGCCGTTGGTGGCCTCGCGGTAGCTGAGCATCAGCTCGTGGTCCACCGGCGTGTAGTTCTGCCCGTGCGGGTTGTAGATCTTGATCGTCGGGAAGAACGAGTCCATGCCGAAGGTGCGGGCCTCGTCGGGGATGATCGGCACGACGTGCGGAGCGAAATCCTTGTCGCGCATCAGGTCCTTGAGCAGTCGCACGAAGGCCATGGTGGTGGCGATCTGCTGGTTGCCCGAGCCCTTCTTGACGCCGGCATAGGACTTCTCCTCCGGCAGCTTCAGCTCCTTCTTCGGCGTGCTGCGACGCTCCGGCACGAAGCCACCCAGCTCGCGACGGCGCTCCAGCATGTACTTGATGCGCTTGTCCTCGGGACCGGGGTTCACATAGGGCGGCTGGTAGGGGTCGGCCTCCAGCTGCTCGTCGGTGATCGGCATCTGCAGGCGGTCGCGGAAGCCCTTGAGGTCGTCCAGCGCCATCTTCTTCATCTGGTGGGTCGCATTGCGGCCTGCGAAGTGGGTGCCGAGGAAGTAGCCCTTGATGGTCTGGGCCAGGATCACGGTCGGGGCGCCGGTGAACTCGCTGGCGCTCTTGTAGGCCGCGTAGACCTTCTGGTAGTCGTGGCCGCCGCGCTTGAGGTTCCAGATGTCCTCGTCGGACCAGTCGGCCACCATGGCGGCGGTGCGCGGGTCCTTGTTGAAGAAGTGCTCACGCACATAGGCGCCGTCATTGGCCTTGAAGGTCTGGTAGTCACCGTCGGGGGTGGTGTTCATCAGGTTGACCAGCGCGCCATCGGAGTCGTTGGCCAGCAGCGGGTCCCAGCCACGGCCCCAGATGACCTTGATGACATTCCAGCCGGCGCCGCGGAAGAAGGCCTCCAGCTCCTGGATGATCTTCCCGTTGCCGCGCACCGGGCCGTCGAGGCGCTGCAGGTTGCAGTTGACCACGAAGGTGAGGTTGTCGAGCTCCTCATTGGCCGCCCACTGCAGTGCACCGCGCGACTCGACCTCGTCCATCTCGCCATCGCCCAGGAAGGCCCAGACCTGCTGCTGCGAGGTGTCCTTCAGGCCGCGGTTGTGCAGGTAGCGGTTGAACTGCGCCTGGTAGATGGCATTCATCGGGCCGAGGCCCATGCTCACCGTCGGGAACTGCCAGAAGTCCGGCAGCTGGTGGGGGTGCGGGTAGCTCGGGAGCGCCCGGATCTTGCCGTCGACGATGTGGCTCTTCTCCTGGCGGAAGCCGTCCAGGTCGGCCTCGTCCAGGCGGCCCTCGAGGAAGGCGCGGGCGTACATGCCGGGGCTGGCGTGGCCCTGGAAGAAGATCTGGTCGCCACCGCCGGGGTGGTCCTGTCCGCGCCAGAAGTGGTTCAGACCGACCTCGTAGAGGGTGGCGGCCGAGGCATAGGAGGCGATGTGGCCGCCGACGCCGATGCCGGGGCGCTGTGCGCGGTGCACCATGACTGCGGCATTCCAGCGCAGCAGCCGACGGTAGCCGCGCTCCAGCTCCTCGTCACCGGGGTAGGCGGGCTCCTGCTGTGGCGGGATGGTGTTCACATAGTCCGTGCTGGTCAGCGACGGCACGCCGATCTGGCGCTCCCGGGCGCGCTCCAGCAACTTCAACATCACGTAGCGGGCACGGTTGCGGCCCTGCGCGTCGATGATGCCGTCCAGCGACTCCAGCCACTCCGCTGTCTCCGCAGTGTCGGCGTCCGGCAGGTTGGTCGGCAGGCCATTGATGATGGGGCCGGGTTCCTCGCGTGGGATCACGCTGCGTCCTTTCTCGTCACTGGGCTCGGGCCACGAGGCCTTGCGCCTCAGTTCATTGTCCACCCGCTGCGTCGGAATTGCCACAGCGGGGGCCTTGTCAAAGCCTAGGTCCGGGGCGGTGCCGCTGGGCGGCACGGGTACTGCTCCCAGTCTGTCACGTTCCGGTCCGAATCGGCCTGTCGGGATCGCTGATCCACTCTGACCACGACCCGGCATGGAGCACCAGTCCATCCAGGCCGATGCTCGAGGCGGCCAGTACCACCTGGCTGGCAGTCAGTCCCGAACCACAGCTGAGCACGTCGCCCGCCTGGGCCGGGGCGAGGACCTCGCGCAGCTGCTCCGGCATCCCGAAGCCTCCCTGGGCTCCGGCCAGCAGGCTGGCGGGCAGGTTGCGTGCGCCGGGGATGTGGCCGGCGAGGGGATCGATCGGCTCGAGCTCGCCGCGGAAGCGTTGCGGGGCGCGCACGTCGAAGAGCTGGTGCCCGCGGGCCTGCAGGTCCGGCAGCGCATCGGAGCCCACCACCGGCAGGTGCCCGGGAACGGCGGTGAAGCTGCCCGCACCAGAGGGAGGTTCGACTGTCGTGAGCCCGCCCCCGGCCCGCCGCCAGGCCTCCATGCCACCGTCCAGGACGAGCACCTGCTGGTGGCCGTGGTGGCGCAACAGCCACCACAGGCGCGCCGCGGCCAGGTTGTTGCCCTGGTCGAGGGCCACCACGACACTGTTCTGCTCGATCCCGCAGCGTCGCATCACCGCCTCGAAGTCGGTTGCCTCCGGCAGCGGGTGGCGTCCGCGTCGCCCGTCACCCACGGGCCCGGACAGCTCGGTCTCGACGTCGACGAAGTGGGCCCCGGGAATGTGCCCGGCACGGTACTGCTCGCGCCCCCAAGCGGGCGCGCCAAGCTGGTGGCGAACGTCGACCACCACGGTCTTTGGGTCCTCGCGCAGCACTGCCAACTGGGCCGCGTCGACCAGCGGCCCTCGCCCCACCAGCGGGCTCATGGCTGCTGCCCTGCCTCGCCGGAGTCCTCGAAGGGCAGCGGCTCGTGGTGGGACTCGTGGCCTGAGCGCAGCTTGGTGAGCCGCGCCCGGTGGTGGCGGCGGCACAGGACCTCGTAGCGGAGGCTGGCGCGCGAGTCGGGGTCGCTGCCGATGTCACCGACGGCCACCTGGTCTCCCTCCACCACCATCACGCCGTCGATGGTGCGGGCATTGTGCGTGGCCCGGCGGCCGCACCAGCACAGTGGCTGCACCTGCAGCATCTCCATCCGGTCGGCCAGCTCCACCAGTCGCTTGGAGCCGGGGAACATCTGGGTGCGGAAGTCCGACAGGATCCCGAAGGCGAAGACGTCGATGTCCAGCTCGTCGACGATGCGGGCCAGCTCGTCGACCTGCTCGGGCAGGAAGAACTGGGTCTCGTCGCAGATCACGTAGTCCAGGCGTCCCCCGCAGGTCAGGTGGGCCACGACGTGATCCATGAAGCTGAACTGGTCATCCACCTCGATCGCCTGCCGGGAAAGCCCGATCCGGCTGGTGATGACCGCCTCGCCGGCCCGGTCGAAGCGGGTGAACAGCTGCCCCACGCGGTCGTGCGAGCTCTGGGTGTAGTCCATCTGCAGGGCCAGGGTGGACTTGCCACAGTCCATCGGACCGGTGAAGAAGACCAGTTCGGCCACGGGATTCTCCTCTGGGATGGTGTCGGTGCGGCTGGGGTCACCAGCTGGCGGGATGGTCGACGAGCAGGGGCACCTGCAGCTCGGCCGGGGTCAGCGAGCCGTGCTGGCCCACCAGCTCCATCTCGCCCGGCAGGGCACGGGTCATCACGGCCCAGTCCTGGCGCATCGCCACCAGCACATCGCCGAAACGACCCGCCAGGGCGGGATCGAGCGGCCCGAACCAGCCCTCGGCGACGGCCTGTTCCCGGGTGCGGACCACGGCACGCTCCTGCAACTCGTCCTGCCAGGTGTCGGCGACCTTGTCCGGCGAAGCCGTCCACAGCTGACGCATCCGCCCCTCGCCGGCCAGCAGGTCCACTGCGCGCAGCATCCGGGGATGGTCCTCGACCACCACGTGGCGTTCGGCCGGGACGTCGACCATCCCGTGGTCACCGGTGACCAGCAGGCAGACATCGTCGTCGAGGGCCTCGCGCAGCCGGCCGGCCAGCCGGTCGGCGCCAGCCAGGGCCTGGAGCCACTGGGGCGAGGCAACGCCCTTGCCGTGGCCGGTGTGGTCCAGCTGGCGCTCGTAGACGTAGACCAGGCTATGATCACCGCGGCGGCTGGACTCGACGACCGTGTGGACCCGGGCCTCGACCTGTGCCTCGGGATGGCCGACGAAGTCCGCGCCCCGCAGGGCCGACGTGGTCAAGCCCGAGTTCTCGAAGTGTGCCGGACCGGTGGAGGTGACGGCGACGCCCGCGTCCGCCATCCGTTGCAGCATCGTGGGGCGTGGCTGGAAGCCCGCGACGTCCTGGGGCCCTCCCTCCCAGGTCAGCGCATTCATGGCCCGGTGGGTGCCCGGGCAGCGGAAGGAGTAGCCGGCCATGCCATGCCGTCCCGGCGGCAGTCCGGTGCCCAGGCAGGTGATGGAGGTGGCCGTCGTCGACGGCACGCCACTGGTCAGGGCCGTCGCGTCGCCGTAGACCTCGGCGAAGTACTCGGTGTGCTGAAGGCTTCGGCGCAGCAGCGCATCGCCCAGCCCGTCGACCAGCAGCAGCACATAGCGCTGGGCCGAGGGCAGTGACAGGTTGTCGTACTCGCATCCGGGCACGCCCAGGTGGGCACCGATCGAGGGCAACAGGTCGGCCAGGGTGGAGCTGCCGTAGCGGGGCAGCAGCAGGTCTGCCGGCAGATCGGGCTCGCCCGTCGGCGAAGGGCTCATCGGACGCATCCCGTGCGTCGTTGGAGGCTGGTGGCGAAGTCGACCAGCCGGCGCACCTGTTCGGACCCGTCGGCTGCCTGGCTCATCCGCACCGTGATGTCGTCGCCCACCAGGGTTCCGGTGTAGCCGTGGTCGGCGTCGCAGCTGGGGTCGCCACAGCCGGCGGGCTCGAGGTCGAGCCGGCGCATCGTGCCCCAGGCGACGGTCAGCCAGGTCTCCTCCACCTGGGAGGACGCGGTTCCATAGCTCTGCGGGGAGGACACGACGCGGGACAGGGCCACCTGGGTCACCTCGGACAGCGCCATCGCCTCGCTCGAGGTGACCGCGCACCCGGGAGCGGCGGGACGCCCCAGCGCGTCGGTGGCCGGCCCGTCGTCGGTGTGCACCACCAGCAGGCGGGTCTGCGTGGTGACCAGCACCGTCACGTGGCGATGGATCTCCTCCCCGGCAAAAGTCGCCTCGTGGTGCACGAGGTGGGTCTGGACCTGCTCGTCACCCAACGCGAGGGCGACCGAGTCGGCGACGAATTCCGGGAAGTAGCCGCAGTCGTCGATCTCTTGCGTCAGCGCGGCGGGCAACAGGGAGGCATTCACCCTCGCATCGTCCCATGTCGGTACAGTTCGACGCATGTCGACCAGACCCTTCCTGGGTGCCAGGGCCGAGGAGGCCCTGCGGCGCCACGTGAACAAGCGCCTCACCTCGCGGGGCTGGCGGCCCTCCGTGATCCCCTTCGTGGGCTACGGGACCACCGACCACATCAGGGTGCTGGCCAGGGTGGTGCTGCGCAGCCGCGAGCCCCAGTCCCACCTGGGCATGGCCACCGAGTCCTTCCTGCAGCAACGGGGCTGGCGCAACTTCTTCACCGCCCCGGCACCGCGTGCCCAGGTGCAGGTGCGGTTGGACGGCTCCCGGGTGGACGTGCAGGCCGACCGCGGTGGCTATGTGGACGTGCGGCTGCGCATACAAGGCCTCTCCTCCGGCGTGCACGACGTCGAGGTGGTCACCGAGGACGGGGCGGTCAGCCTGGTGCCGGTGACGGTGGTGCCCAGTGAGGAGACCTTCGGCCTGGTCAGCGACCTCGACGACACCGTCATCTCCACCTCCCTGCCCCGTCTGTTCATCGCGGCCTGGAACTCCTTCGTGGTCACCGAGGAGGGACGTCGTGCCATCCCCGGCATGGCACGGATGTACCAGCAGATGCTGGCCGACCACCCCACTGCACCGGTCATCTACGTCTCCACCGGCGCCTGGAACACCCACGCCTTCCTCAACCGCTTCCTGGAGCGCCACGGCTTCCCGCGCGGGGCGATGTTGCTGACCGACTGGGGACCCACCAACACCGGCTGGTTCCGCAGCGGTCCCGACCACAAGCGACAGTCGCTGCGCGAACTGGCCCGCGACTTCCCCAATGTCCGTTGGGTGCTGGTGGGTGACGACGGCCAGCACGACCCCGCCCTCTACGGCGAGTTCGCCGAGCTGCAGCCCGACCGGGTGCGGGCGATCGCGATCCGCCAGCTGTCCATGGCCGAGCAGGTGCTGGCCCACGGCTCCACCACCGTCCTGGCCGACGACGACCACGTCACCTGGAGCCCCGAGCGGGCCCCCGAGGTGCGCGCCCCCAATGGTGACGAGCTGTGGCCGCTGCTGCGCGAGGCCCTGGACGAGGTCGACGGGTGCGGGCCGAAGGACCAGGAGCGTCCGCAACACGGCTGAGCCGCCGACCCGCACGCGGTCCTGTCCCCTCCCGTGGGTGGAGGGCAGTAGTCTTCACGACGCGAGGAAGCGCGCCCTGGACGGACGCGCCCTGGGTCTGCCGCCGCGGGCCCCCGCCACGCACCCCAGCACCTAGTGAGGAGCAGTACGCCTTGGCACCCAGGAGCAGCCGATCGGTCGAGGAGCCCGAGGAGGACTTCACCGAGCGGATCACCGACATCGACGTCACCAGCGAGATGGAGACGAGCTTCCTCGAGTACGCCTACTCGGTGATCTACTCGCGCGCCCTGCCCGATGCCCGTGACGGGCTCAAACCGGTGCAGCGTCGCATCCTCTACTCGATGGAGGAGATGGCCATCCGGCCCGACAGGTCGCACGTCAAGAGCGCCCGCGTGGTGGGCGAGGTGATGGGCAAACTGCACCCGCACGGCGATACCGCCATCTACGACGCCCTGGTGCGCACCGCCCAGGCCTGGTCGATGCGGCTGCCCCTGACCGACGGCCACGGCAACTTCGGCTCCCTCGACGCCGGCCCGGCCGCCATGCGCTACACCGAGTGCCGGATGGCGCCCTCGGCACTGGCGATGACCGCCGGCCTGGACGAGGACACCGTCGACTTCAAGCCCAACTACGACGGCAAGCAGACCGAGCCCTCGGTGATGCCGGCGGCCTTCCCCAATCTGCTGGTCAACGGCGCCACGGGCATCGCGGTGGGCATGGCCACGAACATGGCCCCGCACAACCTCGGCGAGGTGGTGCAGGGGCTGCGCCACCTGATCAAGCATCCCGATGCCGACCTCGACGAGCTGATGCGCTTCATCCCCGGGCCGGACCTGCCCACCGGCGGCAAGGTGATCGGTCTGGACGGCATCCGCGATGCCTACGAGACCGGCCGCGGCTCCTTCAAGATCCGCGCGACCACGCGCATCGAGAAGGTAAGCCCCCGCCGCATGGGCATCGTCGTGACCGAACTGCCGTACATGGTGGGGCCCGAGCGGATCATCGAGCAGATCAAGAAGGGCGTCCAGGACAAGAAGCTCACCGGCATCGCCGACGTCAAGGACCTCACGGACCTGCAACACGGCATGCGCCTGGTCATCGAGGTCAAGAACGGCATCAACCCGGATGCGCTGCTCGAGCAGTTGTTCCGCGCCACCAAGCTCGAGGACACCTTCGCCATCAACGCCGTCGCCCTGGTCGACGGCCAGCCGCGCACCATGACGCTCAAGGAGATGCTCGAGGTCTACCTCGACAGAAT
>NZ_JBHWOO010000063.1:0-11878 GCF_043424415.1 Luteococcus sp.
GTCGACCAGGAACCGATGGGCGCCAACCCCCGCTCCACCGTCGGCACCGCCACCGATGTCAACGCCACCCTGCGCGTGCTGTTCAGCCGCATCGCCGAACCGCACATCGGCGGACCCAAGGCCTATGCCTTCAACATCCCCTCGGTCAGTGGCGGCGGCGCGATCACCACCACCAAGGGCGGGCGCCAGGTCAAGGAGCACAAGACCTTCACCGTCACCGGCGGCATGTGCCCGCGCTGCGAGGGCACCGGCAGGGTGGGCGACTTCGACCTGGACCAGCTCTACGACGCCGAGCTCGGCCTGGCCGACGGTGCCCTCAAGGTCCCCGGCTACTCCATGGAGGGCTGGTACGGCCGTCTCTTCGAGGGCTCCGGCTACTTCGACATGGCCAAGCCGATCACGTCCTACACCACGCGGGAGCTCGACGACCTGCTGTACCGCGAGGCCACCAAGATCAAGGTCGACGGCATCAACCTCACCTACGAGGGCCTCATCCCGCGCATCCAGAAGTCCATGCTCAGCAAGGACGTCGAACAGATGCAGCCACACATCCGGCCCTTCGTCGAGCGCGCCGTGGTCTTCCGCACCTGCCCCGAGTGCGAGGGCACCCGCCTGAGCGAGGGCGCCCGCACCTCGCTGGTGCAGGGTCGTTCCATCGCCGACCTCTGCCAGATGCAGGTGAGCGACCTGGCCGACTGGCTGGCCGGCCTCGACGACCCGTCGGTGGCCCCGCTGGTGGCCCAGCTGCGCCACCAGGTGGACTCCTTCGTCGACATCGGCCTGGGCTACCTCTCGCTCGACCGCCCCACCGGAACCCTCTCGGGCGGCGAGTCGCAGCGGCTCAAGATGATCCGCCACCTGGGCAGTGCGCTCACCGACGTCACCTATGTCTTCGACGAGCCCAGCGTCGGCCTGCACCCGCACGACATCGCCCGGATGAACGAGCTGCTGCAACGCCTGCGCGACAAGGGCAACACCGTGCTGGTGGTGGAGCACAAGCCCGAGATGATCGCCATCGCCGACCACGTCGTCGACCTCGGCCCCGGGGCCGGACGCCAGGGCGGCACGATCTGCTTCGAGGGCACCGTCGAGGGCCTGCGCGCCAGCGACACCCTCACCGGACGCCACCTCGACGACCGTGCCCGGCTCAAGGACTCGCTGCGCACCCCCAACGGCGCCATCGAGATCCGCGGCGCCGACGAGAACAACCTGACCGGCGTCGACGTCGACATCCCCACCGGGGTGCTGACCGTGGTCACCGGCGTCGCCGGCTCGGGCAAGAGCACCCTGGTCTGCAACCACCTCTCGAGCCGCGACGGGGTGGTGACCGTCGACCAGGGCGCCATCAAGGGCTCGCGGCGCAGCAACCCGGCCACCTGGACGGGCCTGCTGGAACCGATCCGCAAGGCCTTCGCCAAGGCCAACGGGGTCAAGCCCGCCCTGTTCAGCCCCAACTCCGAAGGCGCCTGCCCCACCTGCAGGGGTGCCGGCGTGATCTACACCGAGCTGGGCTTCATGGACACCGTCGCCAGCACCTGCGAGGACTGCGAGGGGCGCCGCTTCGACGCTTCGGTGCTGCAGTACCGGCTGGGCGGCAAGGACATCGCCGAGGTGCTGCAGATGAGCGTCGACGAGGCCCTGGCGCACTTCAGCGAGGGGGAGGCCAGAATCCCGGCGGCGCAGAAGATCCTGACCAACCTGGCCGATGTCGGGCTCGGCTACGTCACCCTCGGCCAGCCACTCACCATGCTCTCGGGCGGCGAGCGCCAGCGGCTCAAGCTCGCCGACCAGATGGCCGGAAAGGGCGGGGTCCACGTCCTCGACGAACCCACCACCGGCCTGCACCTGGCCGACGTGGAGCAGCTGCTCGGCCTGCTGGACCAGCTGGTGGACTCGGGGAGGACGGTGGTGGTGATCGAGCACCACCAGGCCGTGATGGCCCACGCCGACTGGATCGTCGACATGGGGCCGGGAGCCGGCCACGACGGCGGCCGGGTCGTCTTCCAGGGCACCCCCGCCCAGCTCGTCGACGACGGCAGGACCCTCACCGGGCAGTACCTCAAGGAGTACGTGGCGGGCTGAAGCCTCGTGGCGGCGCAGGCATTGCAGCACATACGGCCACGAAGGACATTTGAACGTGTCGTGCGCCGCCAGGGATGCATTTTCAGCGCGTGTCGGCGAGTTCCAGCTCGATCGAGCGCACCTCGTAGCCCTTGATCATCTCGTCCCAGCCGATCCGGGGGCGGCTGGCCAGGCGCACCGGCAGCGCCAGCAGCTTCTGCAGCAGCACGTCGGCCTCCTGGATCGCCAGCGAGTTGCCGGGGCACTTGTGGGGGCCGTCGCCGAAGCTCATCACCTCGTCACCCACCTTCGGGGGAAGCTCGCGACCGGGGCACAGGTCCAGCGGCGACTCCCCGACCACGGCACGCTGCGCATTGACGCTGCGGATGTGGATGTCGACCAGGGCACCGGAGGGGATGGTGCGGGTCTGGCCATCGAACTCCACCTCGATCGGCGTGGTGGTGCGGCGCAGCAGATGGCCGACGATCGGCTCCAGGCGCAGGATCTCGTGCAGCACCTCGTACCTGCCGGGCTTGTCGGCCGACAGGTAGCGCTCGCGCAGCTCGTCGTCCTCCAGCAGGTGCCACACGGCCATGCCGATGTACTCGCGGGTGGTCACCATGCCGGCGGCGGCATAGGTGACGCACTCGATGAGGATCTCCAGCTGGGAGTAGCCCTCGTCGAGCAGGTGGCTGATGACGTCGTCCTGGCGCTTGGCCTTGCGGGCCTTGATGGCGGGACGTACGTCGCGCAGGTGGAAGGAGAGCAGCGGCAGCTGTCCGCGCAGGGTCAGGGCCCGTAGCTTGGCCTCCTCCACCAGGCTGCGCCTCTCCCCGGCCTCGGCGGTCTCCTTGAGGGCAGGGATCTGGAAGAAGCGCTCCAGCCGGCGTGACATCTGGTCGGTGGGCGAGTCGGTCAGCCCCACGACCTGCGCGGCCACCATCACCGAGTACAGCAGGGAGAGCTGGGCCAGGTCCGTGCGTCCCTCGCGGCGGAAGTCGTCGACCAGCTGCGTAGCATAGCGGTCCATCAGCTCGTGGTAGTTCGTGTCAACCGTCCTGGGTGCGAAGTAGCGGGCGATCGCCGCACGCTGCTTGCGGTGGGTTGTGCCGTCGGCATAGAGGATCGGGGGACGCATGCCGTTCATGGCGAGCTGTTCGGCGTTGAAGCCCCCCTGCAGGGCTTCGCGATTGCGCAGCACCTGCCGGGCGACGGCCAGGTCGCGCACCTGCCAGATGCCGTCGACCACCTCGAGGGCGGGTTCTGGCCGGTCTTCGGGGCGGTGGGTCTTGCGACGGTGTCGTTCGGTGACGGGGCATCCCTGCTGGCTCATCTGGTCCTCCTCGCGGTCGAGGCTTCATTGTGGCCGACCAGAGGTTCGGGGGTCCGGGGCGGGGGCCGCATAGGCTGCTGTCATGGACGAGATGCGCCGCTGCGTCATCGAGAGCCTGCTGGGGCCGCTCACCCTGGTGGTCGACGGTCCTTCGCTGGTGGGGCTCTACTTCGACGACCACCGGGTGAAGAAGGAGCGTGCGCTCCAGGGGGAGATGGTCGATGCCGGGGCCGATCCGGTGCTGGCCGAGGCGACGGCCCAGGTGCGTGCCTACTTGGCGGGCGGGCGCACGAGCTTCGAGCTGCCCCTGGCCCCGAGTGGTGGTAGCGCCCTCGACCGTCGCGTCTGGGACGAGCTCGGCCGCACCGGGCTGGGCGAGACGGTCACCTACGGCCAGGTGGCCCGGGAGCTCGGCAATCCGCGGATGGCCCAGGCCGTCGGGGGGGCGGTGGGGCGCAATCCGATCTGCCTCGTGCTGCCCTGCCACCGGGTGGTGGGGGCATCGGGCACGCTCACCGGCTATGCGGGCGGCCCGTGGCGCAAGCGCTGGCTGCTCGACCACGAGGCCTGGCTGGCGGGGCGCAGTGCCCTCGCACCGGGGCCTCCGGTGCGGCCCTGACCCCGGGGGAGGTCAGTCTCAGAAGACGCCAGTCAGCATGCTGGTGGTGAGCACCGCCGTGGCGGCCAGGGCGCAGCCCAGCTCGATGCACATGCCGATGCCGATTGCCTTCAGCGCCACCATCGAGGTGCGGCCGGCGGTGGCGATGTCCTTCACCCGCACCAGTTCGGCACAGAACAGGCCGAAGACGAAGCCGAGCACCAGGCCCACCACCGGCACCAGGAAGGAGCCGGCCACGGCACAGACCACACCCACCACGATCGGCCAGCGCGGCACCTCGACCCGCTGCAGGTCGCGTCTGGTGAGCAGCAGCGACGAACCGGCGCCGATGGCCAGCAGGACGGCTGACACGCCGAAGGCGATCCATCCCCAGCTGGAATTGCCCCACACCGCCCAGACCAGGGCGGCCACACCGACGGTGATGCTGCCGGGCAGGACGGGGACGACGATGCCGCTGAGGCCCACGAGGATGAGCAGGGCGCAGATCACGGCGAGCACGGCAGGGGTCATGGTTCCAGACTAGGGGAGCGGTGGCCGGACACCGCCCCAAATGGTCCAGTGCTCAACGACATGCGTGGAATCATTGGTCCATGACCACCATCGTCTTCCTGCACGCCCATCCCGACGACGAGGCCTCCAGCACGGCCGGCTCCATGGCCCGCGCCGCACGTCGCGGGGACCGGGTGGTGGTGGTCTATGCGACCAATGGCGACCACGGCGAGGTGCCCGAGGACCTGCACGAGGGCGAGACCCTCGTCGACCGTCGCCGCAGCGAGGCCCGGGCCTCCGCCGAGGTGCTCGGCACCGCCCGCGTCGAGTGGCTGGGCTACAAGGACTCCGGCATGACCGGCTGGGACATGAATGCCGAGCCGGGAGCCTTCTGCAATGCCGACCTGGACGAGGCCGCGGGACGTCTGGCGCGCATCCTCGACGAGGAGGACGCCGACGTGCTGGTGGGCTACGACTGGCACGGCAACTACGGCCACCCGGACCACGTCAGGGTGCACCCGGTGGCCTACCGCGCCGCACAGCTGGCCCGTCGCCGTCCCCGGGTGCTGGAGAGCACCGCCAACCGCGACCGGATGGCGGCAGGCTTCCAGGCCGCCCGCGAGGCCGGACTGGAGATGGACTTCGACCCCCACGGTCCGGCCGACGACGGCAACCCGATGGGCACCCCCGAGGCCGAGATCCACTGGGCCGTCGACGTCACCGATGTGGTGGGGCTCAAGCGGCAGGCGCTGTTGTGCCATGCCAGCCAGGCCACCGACATCGGCATGCTCACCGGCATGCCGGACGAGGCCTTCCTGGCCGGCTTCGGCCACGAGCACTACCGCGAACACGGACGCCCCAACGGAATGCAGCCCGGCTGGCCCTTCACGCCCCTCGACTGAGCACCCTTCCCAATCCCCGTGCACATTGGCAAACTGTCGGGGCATGAGCCAGATCACGGTGGGCCAGACCCACACCATGACCTATGTGGTGCCCGAGGACAGGTGCGTGCCCGACGTGCTGCCCGAGTCGCCCGAGTTCCAGAGCGTCCCGCGGGTCTTCGCCACGGCCTACTTCGTCGCGGTCATGGAATGGGCCTGCATGGAGGCGTTGCGGCCGCACCTGGACGAGGGGCAGTGCAGCGTGGGCACGCACGTCGAGCTCTCCCACACCGGCGCCACCCTGTCCGGCATGACGGTGCGTTACGAATGCACCGTCACCCAGGTCGATGGGATCACCGTCTGGTGGCGGGTGGAGGCCTTCGACGACCTGGGGCCGATCGGCGAGGGGCGTCATTCCCGCGCCGTACTCGACCAGGCACGTTTCGAGGCGGGCCTGGCCAAGCGGGCGGAAAAGGCAGGCCTGCCCCGCTAGCGCGGAGCGACCGGCCTTCTCGGGCGCCGCTCAGAAGAGCCCGTCGCGGGGCGGGGGCGGGGCGTACTGCGGGTCGACGCCGCGGAAGAGCTTGCTCACGCTCTTGCCCGCGTGCGTGCGGCGGATGGCCTCGCTGAAGAGCTGGCCGACGCTGCGCACCTCGAGCTGCGTCCAGCCGGGATGGTCCTGTGGGACGGTGTTGGTGGTGACCACCTCGGTGATCATGTGGTGGCCCTGGAGCCGCTCGACGGCCTTGCCGCTGAACAGGCCGTGCGTGGTGCAGATCGAGGCCTGCTGGCAACCGAACTCCTCGAGCTTGTCCAGCAGTTCCAGGATGGAACCGCCGGTGGCGATCTCGTCGTCGATGACGATGGCCTTCTTGCCCACGACGTCGCCGACGATGGAGTCGATGACCACCTTGTCGTCACTGACCCGCTTCTTGCTGCCGGCGGCCATCGGGATGCCCAGCAGGCGGGCGAAGGTGGCGGCCTCCTTCGCATTGCCGAAGTCGGGGGAGACGACCACCCAGTCGGACAGGTCCTTGCCCTTGTAGTGGTCGGCCAGCACGCCGATGGCGGTGAGCTGGTCCACCGGCATCGAGAAGAATCCCTGCACCTGCGGGGAGTGCAGGCTCATCGTGAGCACCCGGGTGGCGCCGGCGGTCTTCAGCATGTCGGCCACCAGACGGCCACCCATCGAGATGCGGCTGGCGTCCTTCTTGTCGCTGCGCGCATAGGCGTAGTGGGGCATGACCGCGGTGATGTACTCCGCGGAGGCGCCGCGGGCTGCGTCGATCATCAGCAGCAGCTCCATCAGGTTCTCCTGCGTCGGGGGAACCAGCGGCTGCACGATGTAGACATCGCGTCGCCGGCAGTTGGCCAGCAGCTGCGCCTGGATGCAGTCATTGCTGAAGCGCTTGATGTCCACCCCGCTGAGCTCGACCCCCAGGTTGCCGCAGATCTCCTGCGCCAGTTGCCGGTGGGCCGTTCCGGAGAAAACGACGATGTCCTTCACGTGGTGCCTTCCATCGGAGCTGTCGGCTGAATCCTATCCCCCAGTGCGCCGTCCGCAGGGCCGGGGATTGAAACCAGTACTCGTGACACGCGGGCACCGCGGGCCACTGACGATGACGGCTGCATGGCGCTGATCGCCTAGGCTCGGTGCATGGCCAACACCCTTCTCGCCCCCCTGTCCCGCCTGAAGACCACCGCCCTGGTGATCATCGCCTCCGTGCTGATCCAGCTCGGCCTCGGCATCGCGATGCTCACCGGTTCCTGGTCGCTGGCCGACGCCCACGGCGGCTTCGGCTACCTGACCTTCCTCGCGAGCCTGGTGGCCGCCGTCTTCGCCTTCCAGGCCAGCAAGGCCGATCCCACCGTGAAGGGCCTGCTCTTCCACACCCTGAGCCTGCCGGTGCTCGCGCTGGTCCAGATCGGCATGGTCGAGGCCGGCGGCGGCAGCGAGGCCATCAAGTGGATCCACGTCGTGCTCGGCCTGGCCTTCATCGGTGCCGCGGTGAGCCTGTACAGCCTGCTCAACAAGCGCACGACCGCCAGCCGCATCTGACCCTGTTCCTGCGCGGGTCTTCCTGCGCCAAGGGCCCCGACCGGACGGTCGGGGCCCTTCGTCGTGTGTGGGTCAAGCACCCAGGGAACGAGCAGTTGCCGCGAAGTCCTGTCGGGCCTGATTGATCCGCTCCGGTGTCCAGTCGACGGTGGGGTCCGGCTCCAGGTGGGTGAGCAGCACCTGCGCCAGCGCCACCTCGGCCTGTGACCACGCGGCGGGTACGCCCCCGAAGGGGGTCATCTCGCTGCGCTCGTCGAGCCAGTCCGGTTGGGTGAGGGCGCGCGAGAGGATCCCGCGCATGGTCAGGCCGGCCAGTTCGGAGAGCGCGACGAAGCCTTCTCGTCCCTGCCAGGGCTGACGCTGCCGGTAGCCGATCAGGTGGGTGAGTCCCTGGTAGACCTCCGCGCGGCGTTCCACGAAGGCGCGCTCCATCTCTACCAGTGCCTGCCCGACCGTCTCCCGCAGTTGGTCGTCGGGAAGCGCCTGGTGGGTGGTGGCCAAGGCCATGAAGACGCGCCAGTGAGGTGATGCGAGCAGGCGGCGCACGTCGGCATCGATGCTGACGCGCAGTGCCTCCACCACCAGCTGCCGGCGACCGGTCTCCGTGTCGAGCTGGTCGTCGTGGGCGGTCAGGATCTCCTGCAGGCGTGCCAAGTCCTGGCTGCCCTCCGGGATGAGCGTGGTTCGCCGCACGGTTTCGACCAGGGCATCGGCAAGGAAGTCGTCGCGACGGGGCCAGCACCGGTAGGCGCTGGCGCGCGAGACGCCCGCCTCGGTGATCAGCTTCTCGACGCGGATGGCATCGAGCCCCACGCCGAGCCCTTCGTCGACTAGTCGCTGGACGGCAAGGTCGAGCAGTCTCTGGCGGGTCTCCTGTTCGGAGAGGCAGGTTCTCGCGGTCATGAGACACAGTGTATCTTCATCCGTATGAGACATGATGTATCAAACTCTCGGAGGAGTGGAGCCATGTGGTGGACCATTGCAGTTGTCGTCGGGATGGCCCTGGTGGTGGTCTGGATGGTGATGAAGCCACCGGCCAATGTCGGCGACCGGTCAAAGCTCGGGCGCACCTTCAGCGCCGCCGAACAGCACCGGATCGAGAGCCGCAGGGTCACGGCCCAGCAGCTCGGCGACGCCACCTGCGAGGACGGGCAGGCCTGCTGGATCGCCGTCGACGGCATCGTCTACGACATGGGCGGCTTCCCGAAGTGGGCCCGCGGCCGACATCACGGCGTCGAGGCAGGCCAGGACTGCACCGAGGCCTTCGTCGGCTCCGGCCATGCCGTGACCGTACTGCAGAAGATGCCCGTGGTGGGCGGTTACGACGGGTGAGGCAGCCGACACGGGGAGTTCTGCTCAGCCGCCGATGGCCAGTACCCGAGTCGCGCCCCGTGGTGCGTGTGGCACCATCTCAGGCCTGCGGCCCCTTCACGGCCAGCCCGACACTGGTGACGATCCCCTCGCGCTGGCCGCCCGAATGGACGATCTCGGTGCCCGAGGGCTGCACCGTCAGCTGCGTCTGGTGCTGGCGCAGGGCCTCGACGACCGTCGGCAGCGTCTCGGGCAGGTCGAACCACTCGACGTCGAAGCCGGGCTCATCGCGCACCTCGGCGAAGCGCACCCCGCTGCGGGCCGCCGCGATGCGGGCGACGTGGTGCAGGCGCACGTGGTCGGGATGTCCGTAGCCACCGCCCAGGTCGTAGCCGATCACCAGGTCGGGCTGCCAGGCCTGAACCAGCGCCATCAGGTCGGCCACCTCGTCCTCGATGTCTCCGGAGGTGAGGCTGTGCTCGTCGCCGGCATCGGCAGGACCGGCCAGCCCCTCGCGCACCCAGACCATCCCCGAGTCGCGGTAGCGGCGCGGCTCGAGACCGGCCGCCCGGGCGGGTTCGGTGCCCAGGAAGACATGCCGCTCGATGCCCAGTACGCGCAGGGCGCTGGCGAGCTCCTCCTGCCGGTGCGCCTCCAGGCCGGCACCGGCCAGGCGGGAGAGCGGCCCGGGGACGACCTCGCCCCTCTCGCCGCGAGTCGCCGTCACCAGGTCACAGGCGATCCCGAGCGAGCGCATGTGGGTCACCAGGGCACCGGTGGACAGCGTCTCGTCGTCGGGATGGGCGTGGACGAACAGGGCCCGGCGCACGCCGTCGAGGGCGCCACGGCGCTGCTCGGCCCGACCGGGGTCCAGCAGCGTGCGGTAGTGGCTCTCCAACTGCACCGCCACCTCCTCCCAGCCGAAGCCGAGGGCCCGCTCGCGTCCGGCGGTGCCCATCCGCACCATGCGGTGCGGGTCGCGCAGCAGCTCGGTCAGGGTGTCGGTCCAGGCCTCGGCGGTGCGCTCCTGCACCAGCACCCCGGTGAGGCCGTCGACGACCACCTCGCGCAGGCCTCCCGAGTCGGCGCTGACCACGGGCACGCCGCAGGCCGAGGCCTCCAGCGCGACCAGGCCGAAAGTCTCGGAATAGGAGGGCACCAGCACGGCCCGGGCGCCTCGGATCAGGCGGGCCAGGTCCTCTCGGGACTGCGAACCCAGCCAGCAGACCTGGTTGGTGATGCCCAGGCTGTGCGAGAGGTCGATCAGTTCCTGCCGGTAGTCGGCGAAGTCCTGGCTGGCCTCACCGGCGATCACCAGCGTGGGACGGATCTCCTCCGGGATCCCGGCCAGTGCGACGAGCGCCAGGTCGGGCGCCTTCAGCGGCTGCAGCCGGGCGGCGAAGAGCAGGAAACCATTGGGATTGGGCGCGACGCACACCGGGCCGTACTGGGGCGGCTCGTCGGGTCCGGTGAGCTCGGGGGCCCAGCGGCGGCAATGGCCGTCCGTCGGGTGGAAGAGGCTCGAGTCGACGCCGGGGTGCACGACGACGACGCGGGCCGGGTCGGCGCCGCAGCGCTCGATGATGGTGCGGGCCTCGTAGCGGCTGACGGCCACCACCAGGTCCGATTCGCGGGCGATCAGGCGCTCGCCGGCATTGCGGCCGGGGGACTCGGGCGGTTCGCCCTCGCTCAGCGGGTCGCCGGGAAGGGCTGCCACCGAGTGGAAGCTCTGGACGTGCGGCACGCCCCAGGCCTTGGCGACGGGCAGTGCCGCTACGCCGCTCATCCAGTGCTGGGAGTGGATCACCTCATAGGGCTCCAGCTCGCGCAGCGCGGTGGAGAAGTCCTCGATCCACTCCTCCTGGGCGCTCTTGGCCAGCGGCTCGGTGGGGCCGGCGACGAGCTGGCGCACCACCACTCCCGGGTGGACCTCCACCAGGTCGGGCTGGTCGGTGTTGTCGCGCCGGGTCACCAGCTCCACCTGGTGCCCCCGATCGGCCAGCGCCTTGGCCTGGTGCAGCTCCACGACGTTCATGCCGCCGGCATCCTTCGAGCCCGGTGCGTCAAGGGGCGAGGTGTGCAGGGAGATGAAACCGATCCGAGCCATGCAGGGAACCTAGCAGTCTCAGGAAGGGTGGATCGTGATGAGGGTGATCTGTGACTGGTCGAACAGCCGCAACGGGATCGACTGCCCCACGCCCGAGTCGATGTAGAGCTGGGCGCTGCCCGCGTCGAACAGGCCCTTGTCGAGGCGCGGGAAGAGCCCGCCGCCGCCAGGGGTGTGGATGGCGCCAATGCCGGGAATGCGCACCTGCCCGCCGTGGGTGTGGCCGCAGATGGCCAGTTCGGCATCGCTGGCGGCGAGGTCGTCGAAGACCTGCGGGGAGTGGGTCAGCACCAGCTGGAAGGCGTCCTCGCGGGTGCCCTGCATGGCTTTGTCCAGGTCGCCGACGCCGGTGTAGTAGTCGTCGGTGCCGACCACGTCGAGCTTGCCCCAGGGGCCGTCGAAGGTGACGTTGGTGTTCTGCAGGACGGTGGCGCCGTTGGCCTGGGCCATCTCGACGACGGGGCCCACCCGGCCCTCCCAGTGGTCGTGGTTGCCGGGGACGACGTGGACGGGGATGCCGAGCGCCGCCAGGTCGGCGAACCAGGCGTCGATACGGTTCAGGTCCTCGGTGTACATGTTGATCAGGTCGCCGGTGACGGCGATCAAGTCGGGGTCCTGTTCCCGGACCATCTCGATGACCTCCTGGCGCTGCGGCATGGAGACGTCGTGCAGGTCGGTCATCTGCATCACCCGTAGTGGCCGGCCGCTGACCTTGGGACTGGACAGTTCCAGGGTGGCCAGCTTGGGGTGGGTCACTTCGTACCAGCTCATCGTCACGACCAGGCAGAGCAGCAGGATGCCGACCAGCAGCAGCCGTCCGACCCAGCGCAGCACCCGTCGCAGGCGGGACGGGCTGGGGTCGGCGGTCTGGCTCATGCGCCCGAGCCTAGGTGGGTGGCGCTGGGACGCGGCTGAGGGCATGGGGCCGGGTCAATTGGGCCGGGTCAATGGGGCCGGGTCAATGGGGCCGGGTCAATGTGTCTGGGCATGACGAAGGGCCGCTGCCAGAGGCAGCGGC
>NZ_JBHWOO010000064.1:0-20217 GCF_043424415.1 Luteococcus sp.
CGGCTCCGACTGGAGCATCGTCGTGGTGCTGCTCATCTGCGTCATCACCGGCATCATCCAAGGCGCCCGCGGCATGGTGCGCCACATCGACCCCTCCGAGATCGGCGCGGCCAGCTCCTCGGTGCTCAGCGTCGACAATGCCCGCTCCTTCGACGGCACCGTGAAGATCAGCACCAGCCTGTGCACCGACACCCCTGACGCGCTCGACCAGGTGCGCTACCGCGTGCAGGATGCCGCTGGCTCCGTCGTGGCCCGGCGCGACCTCCCGCTGGTGGCCGACCGGGAGCGCCAAGCCGCCATGCTCGGCAAGAACCTTCCCGCCGGGGACTATGACGTGACCGTCACCTGCCTGGCCAATGGCCAGCCCACCGAGCGCACCGAGACGATCCGGCAGAGCCTGGGTGCCACCGGGGAACGGTCCCGTCCGGGACGGCTGCCCGAGACCGGCCGCTGATCGCGCCGACGCGCGGGGACCACTCCCTGCGACACGGGTGCGTCATCGTCCGGGCCAGCTAGGGTCTGGCGTGACGAAAGGAGCGTGGCGGATGCGTGCTGAGCTGGTGGGAGTGCTGGTCGCGGTCAAGGATGCGACCCCCATGGCCCTGGCGCCCGGCATGCCGCCGACGCTCCCGTCCGGGCCCTTGCTGGACGAGGACGCCTCCCTGCAGCGCAGCACGCGCAACTGGGTGCACCGCCAGACCGGTCACCTGCCGGGCTACCTGGAGCAGCTCTACACCTTCGCCGATGCCGGGCGCCCCGGCGGGGAGCGCACCGTCTCGGTCTCCTACCTGGGCCTCTCGGCGGCGCCGAAGGATCCTTCGGGGTGGCGCAGCTGGTACGAGGTCTTCCCCTGGGAGGACCTGCGCGAGGACGGCGGGCGGGCCCGCGCGCTGGCCGAGTCCTTGATGGGCTGGGCCGACGAGGGCCCCGATGAGCAGGAGTGCAGCACGCGCCGGGCGCGGGTTGCCGTGACCTTCGGTCTCGGTGAGCTGGCCTGGCAGCCCGACATGGTGCTGCAGCGCTATGAGCTGCTCTACGAGGCCGGCCTCCTGGCGCAGGCCGGGGGAGTGGAGATGCACCAGGACCACCGCCGGATCCTGGCGACCGGGTTGGCCCGGCTGCGGGCCAAGATCGAGTACCGACCCGTCGTCTTCGAGCTGTTGGGCGATGAGTTCACGCTGGGTGAGCTGCAGCGCTGCGTCGAGGCGATCGCAGGCCAGCAGGTGCACAAGCAGAACTTCCGCCGGGTCGTCGAGACCCAGCGACTGGTGGAGGAGACCGGCGGGCGCAGCACCACCACCGGTGGCCGTCCGGCCAAGCTCTTCCGCTTCCGGCGCCAGGTCGTGGTGGAGCGGCAGGTGATCGGGACCAAGCTGCCGGTGGTCCGCACGAAGTAGCCGGCACGGGATCCTTCAGCAAATACTTTTGCTCAAAGCCAGCAATTGTCTAATGCTCAGGTTTAGCATTACTCCATGACAGTCACTGCACCCACTGCCGAGGTCGACCTCGACGCCCTCTACTCTCGAGTGAGCCACGTCATCCCGGCCGTCGAATGGGCCACCATGGTCGACGACATCGCCGCGATATGGCGCCTCAAGGCCGAGAAGAATGCCGTCATCATGGCCCACGCCTACATGACGCCGGCCGTCTACCACTGCGTCGCCGACATCACCGGCGACTCGCTCGCCCTGGCCCGCAAGGCGCAGAACGTCGAGGCCGACGTGATCGTGCTGGCCGGCGTCCATTTCATGGCCGAGACCGCCAAGATCCTCAACCCGGGCAAGACGGTTCTGCTGCCGGACCTGCGCTCGGGCTGCTCGCTGGCCGAGTCGATCACGCCCCAGGACATCGAGGCCCTGCGCGCTGCCAACCCGGGCGTCCCGGTGGTGACCTATGTGAACACCTCGGCCGCGGTGAAGGCCGCGAGCGACATCTGCTGCACCTCGGGCAATGCACTGGAGGTGGTCACCGGCCTGGGCACGGACCGGGTGATCATGGTTCCCGACCAGTACCTGGCCCGCAACATCGCCGCCCAGACCGATGTCGAGGTCATCACCCACCCCGGTGCCTGCGAGGTGCACGAGCGCTTCACGGCCGACGACATCCGCGACATCCGCGCCGGACACCCCGGCGTGACGGTCATCGCCCACCCCGAGTGCCCGCCGGAGGTGGTGGCCGAGTCCGACTTCGCCGGATCCACCGCCCAGATGGCGAGCTTCGTCGAACAGCACCGCCCCGAACAGCTGGCGCTGATCACCGAGTGCTCGCTGAGCGACAACCTGCAGGCGCAGTACCCGGAGCTGGACATGGTGCGTCCGTGCAACCTGTGCCCCCACATGAAGCGCAACAGCCTCCCCGCGATCCGCGAGGCCCTGGAACAGGGACGCCACGAGGTGGAGGTGGACGCCGCCGTGGCCGCCGACGCCCGCCTGGCCATCGAGCGGATGCTGGCGGTGAAGTGATGCACGTCGAGACCCTCGGTGCCCCGGTGATCGTGGGCACGGGTCTTGCCGGGCTGAGTGCCGCGGTGCAGCTCTTCCCCTCGCCCTGCCTGGTGCTGGGCGCCGGCGCGGTGGGGGAGCAGACCTCGACGCGTCTGGCGCAGGGCGGCCTGGCGGCCGCCGTGGGGCCGGACGACTCCACCGAGCTACACCTGGCCGACACCCTCGCAGCCGGAGCTGGGCTGTGTGACGAGCCGGCCGCCCGCAGCATCGTGGAGGAGGGCCCGCGCACCGTCGAATGGCTCCAGCGGCTGGGAGTGCGCTTCGACAACGACGTGCGCGGACGCCTCGACCTGGGGCTCGAAGGAGCCCACCGGCGTCGTCGCGTGCTGCACGTCGACGGGGACGGCTCCGGGGCCGGGCTGCTGCAGGCCATGGTCCAGGCGGCGCGCACCATGCCGAGCATCGAGCTGCGCCCACACACCCGCGTGCTGCGGGTGCTGGCCGATCACGACGGCGCGCAGGGCCTGCTCGTCGAGCGGCACGGCCAGCGCCAGGTGCTCGCAACCCGGGCCGTGGTGCTTGCCACCGGCGGCCTGGGCGGACTCTTCGCCCACACCACCAACCCGCTGGGATCGCAGGGCCAGGGCCTGGCCCTGGCTGCCCGTGCCGGCGCCCAGCTGCGCGATGTGGAGATGGCGCAGTTCCACCCCACCGCGCTCGACGTGGGGATCGACCCGATGCCGCTGGTCAGCGAAGCCGTCCGTGGCGAGGGCGCAGTGCTGGTCGACGAGGCCGGATGCGAGTTCGTCGAAAGCCTCGCCCCGCGCGACGTGGTCTCCCGTGCCGTGTGGCAGCAGCTGCAGCAGGGGCGCCGGGTGCTGCTGGATGCCCGTCTGGTGCCCAACTTCGCCGGCCACTTCGCGCAGGTCCACGGGCTGTGCCGCCAGGCAGGGATCGATCCGGCACGGGACCTGATCCCTGTGCGTCCCGCAGCGCACTACCACATGGGTGGCATCGAGACCGGACTCGACGGATCCACCTCGGTGCCGGGCCTGTACGCCGTGGGGGAGTGTGCCTCCACCGGTCTGCACGGCGCCAACCGGTTGGCCAGCAATTCGCTGCTGGAGGCCGTCGTCATGGGACGGCGCGTCGCAGGTGCCGTGGGCCAGGCGGCAGTCGATGCCCCACTGGGCGACGGCCCGCTGGCCGCGCGACTGGCGACGGTGGCCCTGATGGTCGACGGCCCCGCGCCAGCACAGGTGCGGCAGCTGTGTGAGTCCTACGCCGGCATCCTGCGCTCGGCCGACGGTCTGCACCGGCTCTGCCGCGAACTCGAAGGATTCCTCGACCACGACGACGCACTGGTTGCCCACCTCGTGGCGACCGCCGCCCTGCAACGCCGCGAGTCGCGTGGCGCCCACCAGCGCACGGACCATCCCGCCACGGCCAACGTGGCCGAACACACCCGTGTCAGCACCAATTCAGCCCACCAGATGGAGGACGCCCAATGAGGACCCTGCCGCAGATCGTCGTCGAACCCGTCGTCCGAGCAGCGCTGCTCGAGGACCTCGGACGCTCCGGTGACGTCACCACCGATGCCTGCACCCCCGCCGACGCCACCGCCCGGGTCGCGCTCGTCGCACGCCAGCCGGGTGTGGTCGCCGGCCTGGACTGTGCCCGGCTGGCCTGGCAGCTGCTGGATCCCCACGTCACCGTCGAGGTCCAGCGCCCCGACGGCTCGCGAGTCGAGCCCGGCACCACGATCGCCGTCGCCCAGGGCAGTGCCCGGGCCCTGCTCACCGGCGAGCGCGTCGGGCTGAACCTGATGGGCCACCTGTCGGGGGTGGCGACGCAGACCGCCAGCATTGCCGATTCCATCGCCCATACCCGCGCAGTCGTCGTGGACACCCGCAAGACCACTCCGGGACTGCGCGCGCTGGAGAAGTACGCGGTGCGCTGTGGTGGCGGTCGCAACCACCGCTTCGGGCTCGACGATGCCGTGCTGCTCAAGGACAATCACCTGGCCGTCGCCGGGGGCATCCGGCCCGCCGTGCAGGCGGTGCGCCGCGAGGTGGGGCACATGGTGAAGGTGGAGGTCGAGGTCGACACCCTGGACCAGCTGCAGGAGCTGCTGGAGTTGGGGGTCGATGCCGTGCTGTTGGACAACATGGCGCCCGACGTGCTGCGTGAGGCGGTGCGGATGGTCGACGGCCGCATGCTCACCGAGGCCTCGGGCGGAATCACCCCGGACAGTGCACCGGTGATCGCCGAGTCCGGCGTGGACATGATCTCGGTCGGCTGGCTGACGCACTCGGCACCCGTGCTGGACATCGGGCTGGACCACCTGGGCTGAGCCCGGTCAGGGGCGAAGCCGCCCCCGCAGGTCGGCGGGCAGCAGCTTGCCGGCGCACATCAGCTTGTTGGCCACCACCACGGTGACGCTCTGACCGGCCATGATGCCCACCAGCACGAGCAACTGGGAGGCGCCGGCCTGCAGCGCCGAGCCGCCGCCCAGCAGCACGCCCACGAAGGCGCCCGGCAGCGTCACCAGCCCCACGGTGCGGGTGGTGTCGATGGTGGGCACCAGGGCATCGGTGCGGGTGGCCCTGGTCACCAGGTCGATGGCGCGGTCGCGCTGGAAGCCCAGCGACAGCGCGGCCTCGTACTGTCCCATGCCCTCGCGCAGGGCCGGGAACTGGCGACGGCCGAACAGGGTGTGGGCGGTCATCATGTTGCCAACGATGATGCCGGCCAACGGGATCAGCGCGGCACCGTTGAGCGGGGAGGCGCCGCTGCCGAAGATCGCCAGCAGTACCGGGGTGATGCCACACAGCATCGCCAGGGCCGTCCACGGCCAGGCCCCGCCCACCTTGGTGCGCCCGGCGGTGGTGCGCACGGCGACGGCAAACATGGCCAGGCTGAACAGGGCGGCCAGCGCCAGGTGCTGCATGCACGCGACGATGATCAGGGAGACGGCCGCCAGCTGCACTGCTGCTCGCGCCGCGGCGATGATGCTCTGCCAGCCCAGGCCCAGGCGGCCCCACCAGGAAGAGGCGACGGCGACGAGCACCAACAGCGCCAGGGCGAGGCCCAGCTTCCAGTCCAGTTCCACGATCACGGCTGAGAGTCTAGGTCTCCGCGCCGCCGCGGCCGGCGGTGCGGCCAATCATTGACTCGGCGCTACACTCCGAGCCATGGCAGGAAGGATCAACGACGAGGACATTGCGCTGGTCCGTGAACGCACCCGGATCGACGACGTGGTCAGCACCTTCGTCACCCTCAAGCCTGCCGGCGGTGGATCGCTGAAGGGCCTGTGCCCCTTCCACGACGAGAAGACCCCCAGCTTCCAGGTGACGCCCTCGCGCGGCTTCTACTATTGCTTCGGCTGTGGTGAGGGTGGCGACGCGATCACCTTCCTGCAGAAGATGTCCAACCTCAGCTTCACCGAGGCCGTGCAGCAGCTGGCCGACCGCACCGGCGTGCAGCTGCGGATCAGCGACGACGGCGGTCCCCGGCAGGAGCCGGGCCTGCGGGTGCGGATCATGGAGGCCAACCAGGCCGCCAGCGACTTCTTCCAGCAGCAGCTGATGACCCCCGGCGCCATCGCCGCCCGGCAGATGCTCGACGGCCGCGGCTTCGACCGTGCGGCGGCGGAACAGTTCGGCGTCGGTTACGCGCCCCGGGGTGGCCGCGAGCTCAAGAACCACCTCAACCGGCTGGGCTTCCAGGATGCCGAGCTGGTCAAGGCCGGCCTGATCCGCGAGCACGGCCACGACTTCTTCCAGGGCCGTGTGCTGTGGCCGATCCGCGACTCCGGGTCGGCGGTGCTCGGCTTCGGCGCCCGGCGGCTGTTCGACGACGACCGGATGCCCGCCAAATACCTCAACACCCCCGAAACCCCGGTCTACAAGAAGTCCCACGTGCTCTACGGGCTCGACCTGGCCCGTCGCAACATCGGCAAGAAGTCGCAGGCCGTCGTGGTGGAGGGCTATACCGACGTGATGGCCGCCCACCTGTCGGGCGTCGACACCGCGGTGGCCAGCTGTGGCACCTCCTTCGGCGACGACCACGCCCGCATGCTGCAGCGCCTGATGGGCAACCAGGGCGCCTTCACCGGCGAGGTGATCTTCACCTTCGACGGCGACGCGGCGGGCCAGAAGGCGGCGATCCGGGTCTTCGAGGGTGACCAGAACTTCATCGCCCAGACCTATGTGGCCGTCGAGCCGTCCGGCCTGGACCCGTGCGACCTGCGCCTGCAGCAGGGTGAGGCCGCGGTGCGCGAACTCGTCGGGCGTCGGGTGCCGCTCTACCGCTTCGTCATGGAGAACACCCTCAAGAACTACGACCTGGACCGCGTCGACGGCCGCCTGCAGGCGCTGCGTGCCGCCGCCCCGCTGGTCAGCTCGATCCGCGACACCTCGCTGGTCAACGGCTACCTGCGCGAGCTGGCGGCGATGCTGGGCATGGACGTCGACGAGGTCCGTGCCGAGGTGACCCGCGCCCGTCGACGGGGCCCGGCACCCAAGCAGTCGGCCACGCCCGTGCCCGCCGAGCCGGAGGCGCCCCAGGCGCAGCAGGGCACCCCGTGGCCGGATCCGGCCGACCGGATGCTGGGGGTGGAGCGCGGCACGCTGAAGCTGATGCTGCAGCAGCCGATCCTGTTCGACACGGCGTGGAACCAGGTGCGCATCGAGGACTTCTCGCACCCCGCCTACCGGGGCGTCTTCGAGGCCATCGCACAGGTGCCGTGGACGCCGGAGGCGTGGACCGACCAGGTGCTCCGGGCCACCGGCGACGAGGTGGTGCAGCAGCTGATGATCGCGCTGCTGGTCGAGCCGGTGCTGCGCACCCCCGACGAGGCCTATGCCAGCGCCTACACCTCCCGCCTGCAGCTGCTCTCGGTCGACCGCGAGATCCGCGACCTCAAGAGCCGCCTGCAGCGCACCAACCCGGTCGACGAGGAGCAGGCCCACAAGCGGATGTTCTCACAGCTCCTGGAGCTCGAGGTGCGGCGAAAACAACTCCAGCAGGCCTCGGTCGGGCTCGTCGTCTGAACCCAGGCCTGCACGAGCGGGGCAGGCAGGTGTTGTCCGGTTGTTGTCGGCCTGGCCGAAGGCCTGTCGCCGGGAGGCCTCGCGGGCCAAGCATGGACCCATGGCAACTCTCATCGACCAGAACCCCACACTCCCAGCACTGCTCACCCGCGCCGAAGAGGCGGCACTGGCCCGTCGCATCGAGGCGGGCGTGGTGGCCCGCGGCGCCCTCGACGCAAGCCTCCACTGGCCTTCCGACGCCAGCGTCGACGAACTCGAGGCGATCGTGCGCGACGGCCAGGAGGCATGGCAGCACTTCCTGCTGGCCAATGTGCGACTGGTGGCGCAGGCCGCCAGCACCTCGTCGCGACGCAGCGGCCTGGACTTCCACGAGTTCTTCCAAGAGGGAATGCTGGCCCTGGCCGAGGCGCTGATGCGCTTCGACCACCGCCGAGGAATGAAGTTCTCCACCTATGCCGCGCCGTGGATCCGCAATGCGGTGATGCACCAGGAGGTCTCCCGCGCCGGCTACGGCCATGCCCCGATCTGGCGTCAGCAGGAGGCGCGCCGGATCCATCGACTGCGGATGGACTTCGCACAGACCCACGGCCGCATCCCCACCAGCCAGGAAGTGGCAGACCTGTGCGGCCGTGACCCCAGCTGGGTCCTGCTGGTGGGCAGCGATGATCGTCGCGTCTCCCTCGACGAGCTGCAGGTGGAGCTCGTCGCGCCCGGCACCGTCGACGAGATGGTGGAGCAGAGCCTTGCCGGACGTCCCGACTGGCTGCGGCTGCTCGGCTCACAGGAGGCCCGGGTGCTGGCCCTGCGCCACGGCCTGGATGATGGGGTCCAGCGCGAGGTCGTGGAGGTGGCGCGCATCATGGGAGTCTCCCAGAGCACTGTGCGCCGCATCGAGCGCCGGGGCCTGGCCGGGGCACGGCACCTGCTGGACGACACGGTGGCCGCCTGAGCTGGCAACGCGCTTGCCATGGCACGGCACAATGGGGGCATGGGTCTCAGGTCACGTCTGTTCGGTCGCACCACCTCACCGGCGGTTGCCGACTACGAGCGCCAGGTCGGTCGCTGCGTCCAGGTGCTTGCCGAGGCGAGTGGTCCACGGGTGGCCCTGCTGGCCATGCCCGACAGCTTCGCGGTCAGCTTCGACGGACAGTGGCAGACCATTGGCTGGCACCAGGTGCGCACCGGTGGGTGGAAGCTGGAGACCGACGAGATGTACTGGCGGCTGCTGGACGGCCGTAGCGACAGCCTCGTGCTCACCGACGAGGGCCACTTCCCCGAGACCTTCCGCGACCGGGTCCAGGCCAGCGTCGTGGTGGAGCAGAGGGTGCCCGTCCCCAGTGGCGGCACCGTCGTGCTGAGCGCGCGTCGCGACCTGGGGCAGGACCAGCCGGTGCTCGACTGGCAGGTGCAGGCCTCGCACGGGGCCAGTCTCAAGGACCCCGAGACGCGCCACCTGGCGGACGAGGCCCTGGCCGGTCTCCGCGCCGATTATGACTTCTGAGCAAAGCCGTGTAGAGTTTCATCTCGCGCTGAGGGAAACCTCAACGCTGATCCCTGGTAGCTCAATTGGCAGAGCATCTGACTGTTAATCAGAGGGTTACTGGTTCGAGTCCAGTCCGGGGAGCCACCTGAAACCCGTTTGACCAAGCCCAGGTCGGACGGGTTTTCGTGCGTCGATGGGCCTTTCCGCTGCGTGCATCCGGGACGCGAACCGTATGGATCGTTCGGCGCCAGAACGGCGTTAGCATGTGCGGGTGTCCTTGGAACGCTTGGTCTCGCACCCCGGCCGGGTCGTGTCTGCGGCCTACATGGTGGGCTGGCTGTTGGGGACCACCCTGCTGTTGCTCCCGGTGTGTACCGCGCCCGGCAACCACACGGGCTGGTGGCAGGCCTCCTTCACCGCCATGTCGGCCCTGTGCATCACGGGTCTCAACGTGGTCGACCCCGGAACGCACTGGTCGCACGCCGGCCAGGTGGTGATCCTGTCCCTGATCCAGATGGGCGGCTTCGGGATCATGACCATGACCAGCCTCATCCTGTTCCGCATCGCCGGGCGCGTCAGCCACACCACGGCCCGAGTGGCCCAGGCCGAGACACGGGCGCAGCTCACCGGCATCGGCCGGATGCCATGGCGAATCCTACGCCTGACCCTGTTGATCGAGGGCACCGTCGCCGTTCTGCTCACCGGACGATTCCTCTTGCTCGGAATGCAGTGGGACCAAGCGCTCTACCGCGGTGTCTTCCACGCCATCAGTGCCTTCAACAACGCCGGCTTCTCCCTGTGGCCAGACAACATGATCGGCTTCAATGCCGATCCCTGGGTGATGCTGCCGATCTGTGCCGCCATCGTCCTGGGAGGGCTGGGCTTCCCCGTCCACCTGGAACTGCTGCGGCGCTGGCGAGGACTGCGTGCGGGGGCCCGGCGCCGGCCCTCGGTGCACCTGCAACTGACGCTGATCGGCACCGCCGTGCTGCTGCTGGCGGGCTTTTGCACCTTCGCCCTGTTCGAGTGGAACAATCCGGGCACGCTCGGCCCGCAGTCGCTGACGGGCAAGCTGCTGGGCTGTTTGGGAGGCGCCGTCTTCCCTCGCACCGCCGGCTTCAACTCCATCGACTACGGCGCCATCAACGATGCCACCATCGCGGTGAACTATGGGCTGATGATGATCGGAGGCGGTTCGGCCGGCACCGCCGGCGGTCTGAAGATCGCCACCGTCGCCGTCCTGCTGCTGGCCGTCGCCACCGAGGTCGCGGGTGAACAGAAGACCGTCTTCCGGGGACGCAAGATCTCCTCGGCGCTCACTCGTCAGGCGCTGGCGGTCACCGTGCTCGGCACCGCTGCCGTCTTCGTCGCCATCCTCGCACTGGCGAGCATCGAACCCGCACCCCTGCACGTGGTCACCTTCGAGGCGATCAGCGCCTTCGCCACCGTCGGACTGTCGATGAACCTCACACCCACCCTTCAGCCCGCGTCCCTGGGTGTCGTCGAGGCCCTGATGTTCCTCGGCAGGGTGGGTCCCGTCTCGGTGGCCGCAGCGCTCGCGATGCACCGCCATCCCCGTCGATACCAGTTGCCACAGGAGGATCCCCTTGTCGGATAGGAACTTCAGTGCTTTGCACCTGCCTTGGGGCAAGCACCGTGAGACGGTGTCGAGCTCGGAGGAGAGTGCCCTCGTGGTGGGGCTCGGACGTTTCGGCCTCGCCACAGCCCGGCGCCTGGCAGCCCTGGGCGTGGAAGTGATGGGCATCGACTCCGATCCGGTGCTGGTGCAGCGGGTCTCGCACGACCTCGACAACCTGGCCGTGGTCGATGCCACGGACTCCGACGCGCTCGAGCAACTCGGGCTGGACCACGTCACCGTCGCGATCGTGGCGATCGCCAATGTGGAGGCCTCGGTGGTGAGCGTGCTCAAGCTCAAGGAGGCCGGGATCCCCGAGGTCTGGGCCAAGGCCGCCAGCCGCACCCATGGCGAGATCCTGGAACGCGTGGGCGCCAACCACGTCGTCTACCCCGAGGCGGCCGCCGGGATGCGAGTGGCACACTCGGTGGCCCACCACCTGTTCGACTACTTCGAGTTCGAGGACGGCTTCGCAGTGGCCAGGGTGCTGGCCCCCAGCTGCACCTGGGACCGCACGCTGGGCGAGTCCGCCGTCCGCCAGCGCTATCAGGTGACCGTCGTCGGCGTGAAGCGGCAGGGGGAACCGTTCAGCTATGCCATTCCTGAGACCACCATCCGAGAGGGCGACCAAGTGATCGTCTCTGGTTCCAAACAGGACGTGGACCGCTTCTCCCGGTTGCGCTGAGCCGGAGCCCCGCCCAGCCAATGGCCGGATTGCGCCCTCGGCGTCATTCGCCGCGAAGGCCTTGCATCCTGACCACACAGGGGTTGAATGGGACTTGACCCACCCACCGCACCACAGGAGGAAGCCATGTCTGAAGGCCAGATTTCCGAGACCTCGAAGATGACGCCCGGCCAGGGTGCCGACTCCATCCCCGGCAGCGATGACGGCATCCCGCCGGCCGAGGACGCGCAGCAGGTGTCGCAGGGGATGCCCGCCGACTACGCCGACGACGGCAAGGAGCGCTCGGGCCTCCAGGGCACCGAGGACGAGCTCGGCGGCGCCAGCTGACTGCGCCTGCGTACCCCGAGGGGTAGCGCACGAGCACGACACGACGGTGGCCGGACCCCACGGGGTTCCGGCCACCGTCGCCTTGTCAGGGGAATCGAAAGGGGACTCAGCGCCCGTCCACGACCCGCTGCAGGAACTTCTCCAGGTGGCCCTGCAGGCGCCAGACGCGCTCCTCGACGCCCAGCGTCTCCTGCGGCTGCACACGGCGCGGCTGCTTCAGCTTGCGCGCATAGAGCGAGCAGGCCAGGTCAGCGCACATCGAGGCCGCCACCGTGTTGCCCTCACGGCCGCGGCCACCCGCGCGCTTGGCGCCCATGAAGGCGATGTCGCCGCTGGAGTGCACGGTCAGGCACAGCGAGCACATGCTCTGCTTGGCGCCGGCGGGACGCAGCGTCGCCTTGAGTGCCACGGCGACCGGTTCGTCGCCGCGCCAGGTGGCAATACCGCCGAGCAGGGGAGAAGCCGGGTCACGCCAGCCGAGGAAGTCCAGGTCCTGCCAGGCGACGCCCGCCAGACCGGTGGGCAGGTTCATCCGCTTGGCCTCGCCCTTGGTGCAGTTCACCAGGGCGGCACGGATCTGGTCGGTGGTCAGCTCATGCATGGCGCCACTGTACGCGCGTGCGGCCGGCTCAGGCCTCCGAACGGCCGCGTCGCCAGTAGCCCATGAGCGCCACCGATTCCATGTCCCAGCCCGTGGCCACCAGGTGGCGTCGAAGACCACGCACCATCGAGGCCTCGCCGGCGACCCAGGCGAAGGCCTCGCCGGGATTGCCCCCGATCTCCCACAGCTGTGCGTCGTCCAGGTCGTGCACCCGCCGCACCGTGCCGGTGAGGGCCTCCAGCAGCTCGTCGCCGGCGGGGGACTCGTGACGTGCCAGCCAGGTGACCTCCACGCCGTCGGGCGAGTCGACCTCGAGCCGGTCGCCCACCGACGGCACCTCGATCCAGGCTCGGCCGGTGGTCGAGCGGGGCAGTGACTCCAGGATGGAGCAGATGGCCGGCGCCGCGGTCTCGTCGCCGGCCAGCAGTACCTCGCGAGCCGGCCCGGGGCGCCACTCGATGCCGCAGCTGGCGGCCTCGGGATGGGTGGCGTCAGGCCCGATCACCAGCACCGGGTCTCCCGGCCGGCAGTCCAGTGCCCAGCGTGACAGCGGCCCCACCCGGCTGTGCACGGCGATGTCGACGTCCAGCTCACGGGCCCTTCGTCGCACCGACCGCAGGGTGACGGTGCGGATCGGATTGCGTTCGTGCTGGGGCAGGCCCCGCCAGTTGTGGAACCAGTGGCCGTCGTCGGCCGGGAAGTGACCGAAGGGGTCGTCGCCGGGAAGCGGGAGGACGAGCTTGGCGCGCTGGTCGAGGCCGACGTCGCCCATCCTCGAGAGCGCCTCGTTGCCCAGCGTGACGCGGCGGAAGGTGGGGCTCAGCCAAGTGGCGCCGACGACCGTGGTGCGGAACTGGCGGAAGGGGGTCTGTGGCACCAGTCCACGCTAACGCCGAGGTGGCGGCTTTCAAGACCTCACAGGGCCTTTCGGCGAGCACCGGGCGCACGCTGCACCGCCGTCCCCTAGGCTCTGTGCGAGTGGTTCCGCACTGGCGCGGGACCGTGGCACAGGAGCTTTCATGCAGTGGGACAACCATCCGGTCTACCGTCGTCGTCGACGGGCGGTGGCAGCCATCGCCCTGGCGCTGCTGCTCCTGGTCGCCCTGGGTGTGCGCTCCTGCAGCACGAATCTCGGGCAGGACGGCGGACCCACCGGCCCCGCGGCCCAGATCACGATCGCCTTCGCCGGTGACGTGCAGGCCCACGCCGCCTCGGAACGCATCAACACCGAGGGCCTGGGCGCCATCTCCAAGCAGCTCTCCGCGGCAGATCTGGCACTGGTGAACCTCGAGACGGTCGTCGTCGAGGACGCGAGGGGCCTCGAGCCGCAGCCGAAGCAGTACACCTTCGTCACCAGCCCCACGATCCTCGGCTCGCTGAAGAAGGCGGGTGTTGACGCGGTGGCCGCAGCCAACAACCACACCATGGACTACGGCGATGAGGGCATGGCCCGGATGCTGGCGGTCAAGAAGTCCTCCCCGCTGCCCATGGTGGGCCTGGGCAAGGACGAGCAGGAAGCGTGGGCCCCGTGGACCACCGAGGTGAAGGGCCGCAAGGTGGTCGTCTTCAGCGCCACCGACGTGCTGGAGGAGGGGCTGGACTGGAAGGCCGGCCCAGACAAGCCGGGCCTCGCCAAGGTGATGGATGACGACGGCTTCGCCCGGCTCGTCGACGGGGTTCGTGCCGCGCGCGAGGCGGGCCCCGACGACGTGGTCGTGGTCTACCTCCACTCGGGCGTCGAACTGGAACGCTGCCCGACCGACCGCCAGAAGTACACCAACCGCGAGCTCGCCAGGGCAGGGGCCACCATCGTGGTGGGAAGCCACGCGCACATCCTGCAGACCACAGGGTCCGAGGGGGACACGGCCATCGCCTACGGCATGGGTAATTTCGTCTTCCCGGCGCAGAGCAAGCAGACCACGACAACCGGTGTGCTGACCGTGACCGTCCCGCCCAAGGGACGTCCCGAGATGGGCTTCGAACCCGCCGTGATCCGCAATGGCATGCCCGAGCCGCTGAAGGGGCCGCTGCGCGACGTGGCGCTCCAGGAATGGCAGGCACTGGGCAAGGACTGCTCCTGAGGGCGGTCCTGGTGCGGCAGTGCGGCAGACTGGGCGGGTGCCCAACCAGTCAGCCGCCAGTGCCATTCCTGCCAGCCCCGCCGAGACGGTCGGGGGACGACTGCCGATGCGCCAGTCGCTGCTGCTCGGCTCTCTCATGTTCGGGCTCTTCTTCGGCGCGGGGAACCTGATCTTCCCCGTCTCCCTGGGCCTGCTCTCCGGCAGTGCGGTGTGGCCTGCCGCGGCCGGCTTCCTGGTGGCGGCCGTCGGCCTGCCGATCCTGGGCGTGGTGGCCAGCGCCATGAGCCACACCGCGAGCCTGCACGAGCTGGCCTCGCGGGTGCACCCGGTCTTCGCGGTCGTCTTCACCTGCGCGCTGTACCTGACGATCGGTCCCTTCTTCGCGATCCCGCGCACGGCGACGGTCTCCTACGAGATGGCCTTCGGTGCGCGCCTCGACGGGGGCGGGGCCCGGCTGGCACTGCTGGTCTTCTCCGCGATCTTCTTCGGGCTCGTGCTGCTCGCCTCACTGCGCCCAGGGCGGCTGCTCGACTATGTGGGCCGCTACCTGACCCCGCTCTTCCTGGTGCTGCTGGGGATCCTGCTGGTGGTGGCCCTCGGCGGCGGCCCGGGCGGGCCAGCCCCGGCCCCGAGCGAGCTCTATGCCAGCCATGCCGCCAGCCAAGGGGTGATCGACGGCTACAACACGATGGACGCGCTGGCCTCGCTGGCCTTCGCCATCGTCATCATCGAGTCCGTCCGACGCCTCGGCGTCAGCTCACCCACCCGGATCGCCGCCGAAGTGGGACGGGCCGGCATCGTCGCAGCCCTCGCCATGGGCGTCATCTACACCGCCCTGGCCGTGCTCGGCGCGGCCTCCACCACCCTGGTGGAGCGGGAGGCCAATGGCGCGGTGGCGCTGGCGAGCGTCTCCCAGCACCACTTCGGCACCGCCGGCCTGGTGCTGGCCGCCGCGATCATGCTGGTGGCCTGCCTCAAGACGGCCATCGGCCTGGTCACCTCGTGCGCCGAGATGTTCGCCACGATGTTCCCCCGCAGCCTCGGCTACCGCGGCTGGGCGGTGCTGTTCACCCTGGCCAGCTTCGGCTTCGCCAACGTCGGCCTCGAGACGATCATCACCGCCGCAGTCCCGGTGCTCGCCCTGCTGTATCCGCTGGCCATCACGATGATCCTGCTGGGCCTGCTCTCACCCCTGGTCCAGGGCAGGCCCTGGGCCCATCGCCTGCCGATGGCCGTCGTGGGTCTGGTCTCGGTGCTGGCACTGCTCGCCGCTGCCACGGACCTGTGGCCCTCGGGCGCTGACTGGGCCGCCCGCGCCGGGGGAGTGCTGCCCGGCTTCGAGCTCGGCTTCGGCTGGATCCTGCCAGGAATCGTCGGCCTGGTCACCGGGATGCTCGTGCCCGGGCGCCGCCAGGGCTGAACCTGGCCACCAGGATGCCACCGGCACTCCACCCAGTGAGACGAGCGTCTCGACGCCGGAGCGACTGGTTGGGTTGATCCAGCTCGTCCGGGCTCTGCTGCGCGGACGGTCCCTGACCACCGACACCATCCCGCCCCGGGTTGGTGCCCCACACCTGGAGGACACGTGTCGACTTCCTCGTCGGCCTCGGCCCCGCGCGAGCAGTGGCAGTCACAGATGGGATTCATCCTGGCTGCCGTCGGTTCCGCGATCGGCCTGGGCAACATCTGGCGCTTCCCGGGCGTCGCCTACACCAACGGCGGCGGCGCCTTCCTCATCCCGTACCTGGTGGCCCTGTTGACCGCCGGCGTGGTCTACCTGCTCTTCGACTGGGCCCTGGGCCACCGCTACCGCGGCTCCGCCCCGGCAATCTTTCGCCGCATCCACCCACGCTTCGAGCCCCTCGGCTGGTTCCAGGTGGGCATCTGCTTCGCCATCATCACCTACTACGCCGTGATCGTCGCCTGGTCGGTGCGCTACATCGGCTTCTCGATGAGCCGCGCCTGGGGCGACGACCCGGCGGGCTTCTTCACCGGCGACTTCCTGCGCCTGATCCCGTCCGCCGACGCACACATCACCGGCAGCCCCGTGCCGGGTGTCTTCTGGCCCCTGGTCGCGGTGTGGGCCTTCGTCACCCTGATCATGGCGCTGGGCGTGGCCGGCGGGCTGGAGAAGATGAACAAGATCTTCCTGCCGACGCTGCTGGTCATGTTCGTCGGCATGGTGGTCCGGGCTGTCACCCTGCCCGGCGCCGTGCAGGGCCTCAACTCCTTCTTCACCCCCGACTGGTCGGCCCTGACCGATCCGCAGGTGTGGGTGCAGGCCTATGCCCAGATCTTCTTCTCACTGTCGGTGATGTTCGGCATCATGGTCACCTACGCCTCCTACCTGCCCCGGCGGGCCAACCTGGCCCCGACGAGCTTCGTGGTGGCCTTCTCCAACTCCTCCTTCGAGCTGCTGGCCGGCATCGGGGTCTTCTCCACCCTTGGCTTCATGGCGGCCCGGCAGGGCATCGCCGTCTCCGAGCTGGAGGGCATCACGGGGCCGATCCTGTCCTTCGTCACCTTCCCGCAAGTCATCTCGCTGATGCCCGGCGGACAGTTGTTCGGCGTGCTCTTCTTCGGTTCGCTGTCACTGGCGGGCATCACCTCGCTGGTCTCACTGATCCAGGTGGTCACCGCCGCCGTGCAGGAGAAGTTCGACACCGGTCGCACCGCCAGCTCGGTGGCCGTCGGCCTGGTGGCCGCGCTGGCCTCCACCTGGCTGTACTCGACCTCGAACGGGCTGAACATGCTCGACGTGGTCGACAACTACGTCAACAACATCGGCGTGGTGGCCTCGGCCATCGTCACCGTCGTCCTCGTGGTCCTGGTGGCGCGTCGCCTGCCCGAGCTGCACCACCACATCAACGACCACTCCGCCCAGGGAGTCGGCAAGTGGTGGCCGCTGTTCGCCGCCGTCATCACCCCGATCGTGCTGGCCGTGATGCTGGCGCTCACCATCCTGGAGCTGCTGCAGAAGGGCTACGGCGACTACCCGTCCTGGTTCAACAATGCCTTTGGCTGGGGAAGCCTCGGCACCCTCATCCTGGGCTCGATCATCTTCAGCCTCATCCCGTGGCGCAGCAGCGTCGACCACTTCCGCCCCGCCGAGCTGGCGGGCATGGACCCCCACCCCTATGAGCACCACCAGAACCCCGACGCCCTGACCGCCACCGCCCCTCAGGAGACCCGATGACCACCTCGGCACTGCTCATGCTCATCTTCTCGCTGACGATGGTCTGGGGAGGACTCGTCGCCGCGATCATCAACCTGCGCAAGAATCCCAGCGCCTACACCGACGAACTCGACGAAGCCTGAGATCGAGCCGCGAGGGCCCGTACCCGGTGGGGTGCGGGCCCTCGCCGTCGTCGGGCACAGGATCAGCGAGGCAGGACCTGCGCCATCCCGGGCAGGCCGAGGGCCACCAGCCCCAGCAGGAAGAGGCCGCCGCCGAAGGTCACCACGGTGGCGGTCAGTGGGAGCCACCCGCCGGTGCGCAGCTGCTGCTCCGGATCACAGAGCCCAGATGTGGCCCGGCGGTAGCGGCGCCGCGAGAGCACCAGCAGGCAGACCGAGACGACACTGCCCACTGCTCCCAGCAGCAGCGCCCAGCCGCCCACCACGGGCAGCCCGAACCGGGCTGCGGTGAGGGCCCCCACCATCAGGGCCAGGCAGGTCCGCTGCCATGCCAGGGCGGTCCGCTCGGGTTGCAGGCCGGGGTCGAACAAGCCTGGTTGGGGCCGATTCGTCACAGGGTCCCCGCGAGTATCAGAAGCCCAGCCAGGCAGACCAGGACGCACAGGGGCACGGCCAGCGGCGAGGTGGGAAGCGGCCGGCCCAGGCGCATCGCCAGCTCGGTGCGTGACCAGCTGAACCAGGCCTGCAATGGCCCGACCAGGCCGGCGACGAGCAGCAGGATCGCGGCAGCGCGCAGGGCTGGATGGTCGGTGGTGTCGAGCACGGCCAGGGCGGTGCCGCCGGCCATCAGGGCCAGGGAGGTGCGGATCCAGGCCAGGAAGGTGCGCTCATTGGCCAGTGAGAAGCGCGGATCGGGCTCGTCGCCCTGTTCGTAGACGCGACGGGGGAACCGGGCCGGTGCATCTGCCACCGAACGCCTCCAATGCCGTTGGCTGCAACCCCGGGGGGCCACCGGGCCTGTCCCGGTGCCCGTCAGCCTAGTCGGGCTCTTGGCACTGGCGGCGGTGGGTCGGTCATGCAATAGCCTCTGTGCCACACCACGAACGAGAGGAAGTCATGGAATACCGAGGGCCCTGGGATGACATCGACGTCCCCGACGTGAGCCTCTACGACCTCTTGTTCGAGCACCTCAGCGAGGCCGACGGCGCCAAGGTGGCCTTCGACCATGCCGAGACCGGCCAGGTGCTCACCTTCGCCGAGCTGAAGCAGCAGATCGACTCCGTGGCCACCTGGCTGGCCGAGCGCTCCATCGGGGCCGGAGATGTCGTGGCCATCGTGCTGCACAACCGGCCCGAATACGCGGTGGCCTTCCATGGCACCATGCGCACCGGCGCGGCAACCAGCCCGGTCAACCCGGCCGCCTCCGCCCACGAGGTGGCCCGTCAGCTGCGCACCACCGCCGCCCGCGTGGTGGTCACCAGCAGCGACGAGCTCGCCACCGTCCGCGCAGCCCTGGACCTGCTGGACGAGCAGGTGGACTCTCTGGTCGTGGTGGGGTCCCCGGACGACGACACGATCGACTGGGGCGAGCTCATCACAACCGAGGTGGACCTGCCCGAGGTGCACCTCGACCCCGCCACGCACATCGCCTGCCTGCCGGTCTCGTCCGGCACGTCCGGTCTTCCCAAGGCCGTGATGCTGAGCCACCGCAACCTGGTGGCCAACATGATGCAGTTCGACGTCGCGCTGGACTCGATGGGCGAGGACAACTCGATGTTGTCCTTCCTGCCCTTCAGCCACATCTACGCGCTCACCACGAACATGAACTACAGCCTGCTCAGGCGCTTCTGCCAGTACACGATGAGCACCTTCCAGCCCGGCCTGTTCGCCAAGCTGGTGACCACCCGACGCCCCACCCTGCTCTTCGTGGTGCCGCCGGTGGCCAGCCTGCTGGTGCGCAGCCACGCCATGCGCGAACTGGACTGGAGCTCGGTCCGCCTGGTGGTCTCCGGTGCGGCGCCGCTGGACGGGGCAGTGGGCCAGGCGGTGCAGGAGATGATGGGGACCCGCCTGGTGCAGGGCTACGGAATGACCGAGCTCTCGCCGGTGACGCACGTCATCCCCGTCGACCGGTGCGACATCCCGCTCGACACCATCGGCCAGGCCATCCCCAATCTCCGCTTCCGCGTGGTGGACCCGGTCACGGGTGCCGACGTGGCGCCGGCTGCGCCGGGTGGGTGGAGTGAGCCGGGGGAGCTGTGGTGCCAAGGACCCAACACGATGCTCGGCTACCTGGGCCATCCGGAGGCCACGGCCGAGGTGCTGGTGGAGGACGGCTGGGTACGCACCGGCGACCTGGTCGTCGTCGACGAGCACGGCACCACCAAGGTGGTGGACAGGATCAAGGAGCTCATCAAGCGTCGCGGCTACCAGATCCCGCCCGCCGAGCTGGAGGCCCTGCTGGTGACCCATCCGCAGGTCGCGGATGCCGCCGTGCTCGGGCGCGACCGCGGTGACGGCGACGAGGTGCCGCACGCGCTGCTGGTGCTCGCCGAGGGCGTCGACCCGCTGACCGCACCTGACCACATCCTGCACTGGGCCAATGAGCAGATGGCTGCCTACAAGCGGATCGCCAGCTCCACCGTGGTGGCGCAGCTGCCCCGCTCGGCGGCGGGAAAGATCCTGCGTCGCCGGCTGGACGCACTGGTCTGAGCCTGCTGTCCTGGACGATGGAGCTGAACCAGGAACAGCGGCGGGGCCGCACCCAC
>NZ_JBHWOO010000065.1:0-13078 GCF_043424415.1 Luteococcus sp.
TATGTCGGCCTGCCGGGCCCCGTCCTGTCCGCCATCAGGGGAAATGCACCTGTGGATGACATGTCCTGTGGAATTCTGGTGGGGTATCCCCCGCGGTCACCATCGTGAAAGGACTGACCCATGAACGCACTTGACGAAATCTTGGCGGCCCTGCCCGTCGAGCGACTGGCCCAGCAGCTCGGTGAGGACCCGGCGGCGGTGCAGCAGGCCGCCGGCCCGGCGGTCACCAGCCTGCTGGGCGGCTTGACGCAGAATGCCCAGTCGCCCGAGGGCGAGCTCTCCTTGGCCGAGGCCCTGCAGCAGCACCAGCAACGTGACCTGGTGCGCGACGGCGGTGTCGATGTCGACCGGGTGGACCCTGCCGACGGCGAGAAGATCGTGAACCACGTCTTCGGCAACCAGTCCACCGGCGTGGCCCAGTCGCTGGGGCAGCAGGCCGGTGTCTCCAGCGACCTGGTGCGCAAGCTCCTGCCGCTGCTCGCCCCCGTGGTGCTCGGCTACCTGGCCAAGCAGCTGGGTGGCGGGAACTCCGCCGCCGGCAACATCTTGGGCCAGGTGTTCGGCGGTGCGGGCCAGCAGGCCGGTGCCGGTGTCGGTGCCGGCAACACGGGCATGCTCGGCGGCGTGCTGTCCCAGGTGCTGGGCAGTGTGCTGGGTGGCCAGGCCGCCCCGGCCGGCAATCCCTTCGACCCGTCCACGGCGCAGTCCACGCACCAGCAGGCGCAGGCTGGCGGGGGCGACATCGTCTCCCAGATCCTGGGCGGTCTGTTCAAGAACTGAGCGGTCCACCTGCAGGACCAGTCGTCACTCGGTGAGGCGCACGCACCCTAGGCTGGGGGCGTGCGCCTCGTTCTTGCCAGCTCCTCCCCCGCCCGTCTCAGGACCCTCTCCCGTGCCGGGATCGAGGCCGACGTGGTCCGTCCCGAGGTCGACGAGGACGCCTTCACCGCGCCCAGCGCCGGGGAACTGACCTGCATCCTGGCCAGCGCCAAGGGCGAGGCGGCGGCGCCTAGTCTGGATGCCGACGCTGACTGGGTGCTGGTGGCCTGCGACACGCTGCTGGAGCTCGACCAGCGCACCTGGGGCAAGCCGGGTGACGCGGCCTCGGCCGAGGCGCTGTGGCGACGGCTGCGGGGACGCACCGCCCGGGTGCACACCGGCCACCACATCGTGGTCAACACCGCAGGCGATCGGCGCGCCGTGACCCGCCTGGCCACGGCGGAGGTGACCTTCGCCGACCTCTCGGACGAGGAGATCGCTGCCTACGTGGAGACGGGTGAACCCGCCCGGTGTGCGGGCGGGTTCACGATCGACGGTTTCGGCGGGCCCTTCGTCACCAGCATCCGCGGCGACCACCACACCGTGGTGGGCATCTCGCTGCCGCTGCTGCGCCAGGTACTGCTCGACCTGGGCATCGGCTGGCACGAGCTGTGGCAGGCACCCACCCAGGGCTGAGCGCCCGGCTTCAGTCGCGCTTGTGGGCCATTCCGCGCACGATGGCGTCACCGATGGACTGGATCAGCTGCACGATGATGATCAGCACGACGACCGAGACCAGCAGCACCGGGGTGTTGAAGCGCTGGTAGCCGTAGCGGATGGCGAAGTCGCCCACGCCGCCGCCGCCGATCGTGCCGGCCATGGCGGAGTAGCCGATCAGCATCACCAGGGTGAGGGTGGCGCCGGCCACCAGCGGGCTCATCGCCTCGGGCAGCAGCACCTTGCGCACGATCTGGCCATTGCTGGCCCCCATCACCTTGGCGGCCTCGATCTTGCCCGGGGCCACCTCGCGCAGCGCCGACTCGACGACGCGCCCGAAGAAGGGGATGGCGCCGATGGCCAGCGGGACGACGGCGGCCGTCGGCCCGTAGGCGGTGCCCACCACCAGGCGGGTCAGCGGGATCACCGCGATCAGCAGGATCAGGAAGGGCAGCGAGCGGAAGATGTTGACCAGTCCGCCGAAGAGCTTGTTGAAGCCCTTGCTGGGGGCCAGTCCGTCGGAATCAGTCACCCGCAGCAGGATGCCGGTGAGGGTGCCGAGGACGAGGGTGATCAGGAAGCTGAGCAGGACCATCCATCCCGTCTCGACCAGTGCCTTCCCCAGCTCGGGGAGGGACTCGGCGATGCTGGTCTTGTTCATGCGCTCACGCTCACAGGGAATCGGGGGGTCATTCGCTCACGCTCACTCCGCGCTCGGTGAAGAACTTCGTGATGACGGCATCGTCCAGATCGCTATGGGGGTGGTCGAAGCTGACGCGCAGCCGTCCCACCTTGTGGCCGGCGATCTGCTCCACCGAGCCGCCGAGGATCGACACGTCGATGCCGGTCTGGCGGGTGAAGGTGCTCAGCAGGGGTTCGCTGACGCCTTGGTTGACGAAGCTCAGCAGCTGGCTGGGCACGTCGAGGCCCTCGGGGACGCGCCCCAGCGGGATCAGCTGGTCCGCGATCCGGGAGGCCGGGTCGGCCACGAGGTCCAGCAGCGTGCCGCTCTCGACGACCCGGCCGTCGGCCATCAGTGCCGCCGCGTCACAGATGCGACGCACGACCTCCGACTCGTGGGTGATGAGCAGCACCGTGAGACCCATCCGGTCTCGAAGGTCCTTGACCAGGTCGAGGATCTGCTCGGTGGTGGTCGGGTCGAGCGCGCTGGTGGCCTCGTCCATCAGCAGCACCTTGGGTCGGGTGGCGAGCGCCCGGGCGATGCCGACGCGCTGCTTCTGCCCTCCGGAGAGCTGGGACGGGTAGGCACCGGCCTTGTCGGGCAGGCCGACGAGCTCCAGCAGTTCGGTGACGCGAGGCGCGATGGTGCGCGCGTCGACTCCGGCCAGCTCCAGGCCAAAGGCGACATTGTCGAAGACGGTGCGGCTGGCCAGCAGGTTGAAGTGCTGGAAGATGGTGCCCATCTGTCGCCGGGCGACGCGCAGCTGCTTGTCCCCCAGCGCCGTCCAGTCGGTGCCCGCCACCGTGATGGTGCCGCTGGTGACCGGCTCCAGGTGGTTGAGGCAGCGCAACAGGGTCGTCTTGCCCGCACCCGAACGCCCCAGGATGCCGAAGATCTGCCCCTGCGTGACGGTCAGGCTGACGTCATCGAGGGCGACGACGGGCGAGGCATTGCGGCCCCGCCCGTCGTAGACCTTGGAGACGTGGTCGAAGGAGATCACGACTGCTTGGCGGGCAGGACGCTGCCCTGGTAGTTGCTCTTGATCCAGTCCTGCAGCTGCTGGCTCTGCAGGGCTTCGGCGAGCTTGGCCACGCGCGGATCGTCCTTCTTCTCGGCCTTGACCGCCACCACATTGGCGAAGGGGTTGTCGACGGTCGACTCGCTGACGATTGCATCCGTGGATGGCTTCAGGCCTGCCTCGAGGGCGTTGGCGCCGTTGATGACGCTGATGGTGGCCTGCTGGTCGTCCAGGGTGGCCGGCAGCTGCGGGCGGTCGATCTTGAGGAAGTTCAGGCCCTTGGGGTTGGCGGTGATGTTCTTCTCGGTGATCTGCGCGTAGTCGAGGTCCTTGTCGGTGGACTTGACGTTGAGCGTGAGCAGCTTGGCGTCCTGGAGCAGGAGCAGTCCGCGCGACAGGTTGGTCGGATCTGCGGCCAGGGCCACGGTGGCGCCGTTGGGCACGTCCTTGAGGTCGGTCAGCTTCTTCGAGTAGATGCCCAGGGGCTCGACGTGGGTGGTGGCGGCGACGGCAAGGTCGTCGACGCCCTTCTCCTTCTGCCACGAGGTGAGGTAGGGCACGTGCTGGAAGAAGTTCGCGTCCACATCGCCGGACTCCAGCAGCTGGTTCGGGTCGATGTCGCCGGTGATGCCCTTGACCTCGATCTTGGTCTCGCCGAGCAGGCCGAGCTCCTGCACCTTCTCCAGGATCTCGGTGTGCGGGGTGGCATCGGCCATCACCACGAGGGGGCCGTCGGTGGAGCTGCCTCCGCCCAGGCCGCAGCCGGTGAGGGCGAGCGCGGCCAGTGCGGCGGTACCGGTCAGCAGGGAGCGTCGTGTGGTGTTCATGGATGTGTCCTTCTGGAGGGCAGGCTGGGCGTCGGAGTCTTCGGGCTTCCTGACAACGCCACCGGGAGCTGGCTCGACCGGACCGTCCCGATGGGGACAGGAGCGAAGGGCGTTGTCAGCCGAACATTCGGCACATCATGCAGGCACAGCAGATGACGGGCATGGTGTGGCCCGTCATCTTCTCGCACTTGCACGGCATGGCCCGGAATCTATCGCGGGTCCACATCGGGCGGCAATTTCGTCCACGATGTGGCCACCCCCCGTGGGCGGCTCAGCGCCGCTGGTGGCGCAGCGCGAGGGCGCAGGTCTGTTCCGAGCAGGTGGCGGCCCCTTCCCAGCGGCTGTGGTCGCTGTCAGGTCCGTGGAAGAGCACCGAGCTGCCCCGGGCAGCCTCGACCACCCAGCCATCGGGAAGCCGTGTGGTGAACCACTGCTCGAGCACGTCGCCGTCGGTGGTGGGCATGGTGAGGGTGACCACATTGGGCTGGTCGATGCGGCTGGTGATCGACAGCCCGGCGGGCAGCAGCAGTTCTCCTGGTCCGTGGACGAAGCCCCGGTGGGCCAGCGTGGTCGAGTCGGCGGGAATGCTGGACGGGATGCTCGGCACGGTGCCCGTCGCGGCAGGCTCGGTGCCACCCTGGCACCCGGCCAGCAGTCCGGCGCAGGCCAGCACCGCCACGGCGGCTCTCACGTCGATCACCCACCCAGCCTACTGTCGAGGGCCAAGGCAGTGTCGGGGCCCTAGGCTGGGGCCATGACTTCCCTTCCCGTCGCCCTGGTCACCGGAGGTTCCCGCGGTATCGGCCTGGCCGTCTGCCACCGCCTCGCCAGCACCCACCACCTGTTGGTGGGCGGCCGCAGCCCGGAGACGACGCGGCAGGTGGCCTCCCAGCTGCCCAGCGCCGAGCCCTTCTGCTGCGACCTGGACGATGCCGAGGCGGTGGAGCAGGCGATGTCACGGGTGCAGCGCCTCGACGTGCTGGTGCTCTCGGCGGGCATCACCGCCGGCGGCACGGTGGCCGAGACGCCGCTCGACGAGTGGCGTCGGGTGATGCAGACCAACCTGTTCTCCGTTGTCGGCCTCACCCGGCTGGCGCTGCCGCTGCTGCGTGAGTCCCGCGGCATGGTGGTGACGATCAACTCCGGCTCGGGCTTCACGTCGAAGCCCGGCAATGGCGTCTACTCGGCCAGCAAGTTCGCACTGCGCGCCTTCACCGACGCCCTGCGTGAGGAGGAGCGCGGCACGGTGCGGGTCAGCTCGGTGCATCCCGGACGGGTGGACACCCACATGCAGCGCGAGATGTGGGCCGAGCTGGGCCGTGACTACGCCCCCGATGACCACCTGCGTCCCCAGTCAGTGGCCGAGGCCGTCGCACTGGCGGTACTGGCCAGCCCCGAGGCGAACCTGGACGAGATCTCGATCCGGCCCGTCGTCCAGTCCTGAGCGTCATCCAGACTCAGAGCTCGCATCGACCTACACCCTCATCTGTGAGGAGCCCGTTACCCGCCACGACCTCGGCACGCACCACCAGGTTCCCGTTGCCCAGGTTCACCGACGCCGCGATCCCATCCGCCACAGGAAAGTCCTGCAAGCCGTAATGCCCCTGCACCCCCAACCCAGGCGCAGCAACATTCGCATTCACCGTGCTGATCGCCTGGGCCTGGACCCGATCGGTCGACTGGGCCCGCACCGCGCCACTGGCGGCATACTTCCACCGCTTCGACCTGTCCGGTGCCTTGCCCCTCGCAGACCGGTTCAACGTGTCACGGCCCGGCGCAGACAACCGCGCCGCCTCCGCCCCCGTACGAACCTGTTCCGGGGCGCCCTTCACCGCAGGCGGCGCCAGATTCGCGCCCTTGTCAAAGAACAACTCACCATCCGTGACCGGCGCCGCAACCGCAGCACCACCAGCCAGGCCACTGCTCAGCAAGGTCACCAACGACAACGACAACACGCCCACACGACGCATCCGACCATCACGAACCCGACAACCACTCAAGGGGGGATCGACACCATCACAGGCTCATCTCTCAACAACGAAGCCGCACCATCGCGACCTCTCCGGGGGAAAACCACCAGCAGCCACCCTCGCCGGGCAGCAGGATGCCCCAATATTTAGCCCACACAACGATTCCAGCACAAGGGTCCTACGGGAGATTCCTCATTGGACGGCACGCCTGGTCGAAGTTGGCCCGGCGGGAGGCCCGACGCAGGATCCTGAGCACCGACGGGCCCAGCACCAGGATCAGCACCAGGTTGGTCAGCGCCCGACCCAAGTTCCAGCCCATCGAGGTGGCGGCATTGTACAGCACGAAGCGGTGCAGATTGGCCCAGGGGCCGATCGTCGGGTCGAAGGACAGGGCCGAGGCATTGCCCAGCGCGAAGGGCCAGAAGGCAAGGTCCATCAGCCAGCCGTAGACGAAGCCGCTCAGCACGCCGTACAGGCCGAGCATCGCCACCTCCGCACGGCCCCGAAGCCTCGGCAGAAGTCCTGCTCCGAGCCCGACGAAGCCCGCGGCCAGCATCTGGAAGGGCAGCCAGGGCCCCATGCCGCTGGTGAGCAGCGCAGAGCAGAACAGGGTCGTGGTACCCAGGACGAAACCGAAACCGGGACCGAAGACCCGGGCGGCGAGAATCATCAGGAAGAAGATGAGCTCCATGCCGGCGGTGCCAGTGCCGAGAGGACGAAGCCCCGCCCCCACGGCCGTCAGCACCCCGAGCAGCGCGAGCGCCTTCACGTCCATGTCGTCGTGGCCCAGCTGCGTCATCACCACCGCGATCACCACCGGCAGCACCAGCGCGAAGACCAGCGGGGTCTGGCCGCCGGCCATGTCGGAACCGGGTCCGCTGCGCGGCGTCCACAGCAGCGGCCAGCAGAAGGCCAGCAGTGACATGGCGGCCGCGACGCCCAGGGCCAGCGCCGAGGGCAGCGAGACCTTCAGCACCGAGGGGCGACGGCCTCGTCGCCCGGGATCCCGTTCAGCCACGGCGACATCCCACCTCGGCGACGGTGAGCACGTCCTCGGGGTGGAAGACCTTGCTCACCTGCGGCGCGAAGACCGGCGAACTGGTGCACACCTCTCGGGTGGGGCCGTCGGCCACCACCTCACCCTCGGCCATCACCAGGGTGCGGTCACTGGCCCTGGCGGCGAACTCGACATCATGGGTGCTCACCACGATGCAGCTGCCCTGGGCGGCGAGCCGGGCCAGGATCTGGGCCAGCTCCTCCTTCATCCGGTAGTCCAGACCGCGGGTGGGCTCGTCGAGCAGCACGACGGTCGGGCGCGCGACCAGCTGAATGGCGAGCACCAGGGCCAGCCGCTGTCCCTCGGAGAGGTCGCGCGGGTGGCGTTCGGGGTCGAGGCAGGCGCCCAGTTCATGGAGCAGCCCGGCGGTGGTGCCGGCCGGAGAACCAGTCTCCCGGTCTGCCTGGGCACACTCCTGGGCGACGGTGGGCAGGTAGAGCAGGTCGGCGGCGGTCTGCGGCACCAGGCTGACCGCTTCGCGGGCCCGGGCGGGCGCCACCCGTCGCGGGTCGATGCCGTCCACCTCGACGAGGCCGGAGCAGTCGAGTGCCCCCTGCAGCGCCCACAGCAGCGAGGACTTGCCCGAGCCATTGCGCCCCATCAGCGCGGTGACGGTGCCGGGGTGGAGGGCGATGGTGATGTCGTCGACGGCCAGCACCTCGCCGTAGCTGACCCGCAGCTTGTCGGTGCGGGCCACCACCGGCCCTGCCACCACGGTGCTCGGCCCCTCGGCCTCGGGCGCACGCAGCGTGACCTGCTCACGACGCACCCTGCGACGGGCATCGCGCACGCTGGTGGGTACCTCGGGCCAATCCATCTCGCGGGCCAGTGCACTCAGCGGCGGTACCACATCGCAGCGGGCGAAGACCTCGGCCGGATCACCCAGCACGGCGCTGCCGTCGCCCGGCAGCCACAACACCTGGTCGGCGGCGTGCATGACGCGCTCGATGCGGTGCTCGGCCAGCACGACGGTCAGGCCCACCTCGTGCACCAGGGTGGTGATGGAGGCCAGCACGTCCTGCGCGGCGGTGGGGTCCAGCGCGCTGGTGGGCTCGTCGAGGACGACCACCCGGGGCTGGGCCGCGAGCACGGCGGCGATGGCGACCCGTTGTTGCTGGCCGCCGGACAGCTCGGTGAGTGCGCGGCGGCGCAGGTCGGCGATGCCCATGAGGTCGAGGGTCTCCTCGACGCGCTTGCGCATCGCCAGCGGCGAGAGGCCGAGCTGTTCCATGCCATAGGCCACCTCGTCCTCGACGCGGTCGGTGACGAAGCCCGCCAACGGGTCCTGGGCGACGAAGCCGACCAGCTCTGCCATCTCGCGCGGCCGGTGGGTGCGGGTGGAGCGCCCGGCGACGCTCACCTCGCCGGACAGGTGGCCACCGGTGAAGTGTGGCACCAGGCCGTTGATGGCGCCCAGCAGGGTGGACTTGCCGGTGCCGGTGCGGCCCACCACCAGGCACAGGTCGCCCTCCTCGATGGTGAGGCTCACCCCGTCCAGCACCGGACGCTCGGCCCCGGAATGCCGGAAGCCGACCTCGCGGAAGTCGATCATGGACATCTCCTCACACACATCACAGTTCCCCGGCGGGCGGTCGGGGCGTGCAGAACAGGGGTGCCGCGACGGCCAGCAGCAGCGGCAGCACGCGCACGTCGAGCCCCGGCCAGGACGGCGGCGAGGGACTGGGCAGCACCATCTGCGGGGACAGCCGCACCAGGACGGCACTGCTGATGACGGCAACCACCGCCGCGGCGCACAGCGTCCACTCGGGTCGCTGCCACGGGTCGGGGCGGTAGCGGGTGACGGCCAGCCGACGACCCGAGACACGGATCCCCAGCCAGGCCAGCACTCCCCCGCAGCCCAGCGCCAGCCATGACCACGGCGAGGAGTTGGGCACGCCGAGCAGCAGGAAGGTGCCGAGGGTGACCAGCACCAGCGAGCCGAGCAGGGCGACGGTGGTGCCGCGGCCCACGGGCTGGCCGCTGTGGGTGCGTCCGTAGCCGCGCGACTCCATGCCCGCGGCCAGCTGCAGGGAACGGTCGATGGCGTCCTCCAGCACTGGCGCGACCACCTCGCGCACCGCCCGCCAGCCAGTGGACCGACCCCCGCGCAGGCGACGGGCCCGTCGCACCCGCTGGATGCTCTCCACCAGCTGGGGTGCGACGCTGAGGGCCACCACCAGCGCGACGCTGAGCTGGTACAAGGCGGGTGGCACGGCGCGCAGGGCACGCCGCGGATTGGCCAGCGAGTTGGCGGCGCCGACGCACAGCAGGATGCCGGCCAGCCGCAGCGAGTCGTAGAGGGTGAACAGCAGGGCGTCGAGGGTGACCTCACCGCCCAGGCGGATCCCGGCGGCCCAGCCGGGCAGCTGCAGGTTGGGCAGGGTGAACAGCACCTGGCCGCTGCGGTTGACGCCCATCACCACTTGGAAGAACATCCGCAGGCCGATCACCACCAGCGCCAGCCACAGGTAGACGCCGGCCGAGCGGGCCCAGGGGGCGGCGGTGCGGCGCTCCAGCACCACGATCCACACCGTCGTGACCACCAGCAGCACCAGCAGCGGATTGGTCACCAGGCTCACCGCCACGGCCGCGCCGATCGCCCAGGCCCACCAGGCCATCGGGTGCACGAGCCGGCCGAGCTTCCGCACCGGGGGTGCGTCGAGCACGGCACCCTGCCCCCGTGACAGGACATCGTGCGGGGTGACGGCGCGCGCCGGCATCGGGTCTCCTTCCGCAGCCTCGACGGTTCTGGTGAGTCCGGTCGAGGGCAGGCATTCCGGCTCGGGAGCGCAGCTCCGTGACGGTTGCGGGTCAGCTCCGGACTTGCACCGGATTCCCCTGTCGACGACCCGGCCACGCTACTGGACGGGTGGGACGAAGCCATATTCTTGGACGATGCACGAGACCCAGCAGAGCCTGCACGCCACCATCGGCGTGCTCACCTTCCACCGGCCCGAACAGATCGTCCAGACCGTCGAAATGCTGCACCAGCAGCTTTCCGCGCTACAGGCACCGTGGAGCGGCGAGGTGCTGGTGGTGGACAACGACCCGGCCGGCAGTGGACGTGATGCCGTGGAGGCGATGGGACTGGACCGGGTGCGGTTCGTGGTGGAGCCGACCCCCGGGATCGCGGCGGCGCGCAATCGTGCGCTCGACGAGGCCCAGTCCTCGGCCGGCCGCCAGGACGGGGTCGAGGGGGGCAGCGACGTGCTGCTCTTCCTCGACGACGACGGCCGTCCCGGGCCGGGATGGCTGCAGCTGATGCTTGACTGCTGGCTGGCCAGCCGGCCGGCCGCCGTCGCCGGTTTCGTCGACACCCGCTACCCCGGTGAGGTGGACCCGTGGATCCACGCCGGGGGTTTCTTCACCCGCCGCCGCTGGGAGTCGGGGCGGGAGCTGCCGGCCGCGGCCTGCGGCAACCTGCTGCTCGACCTGCACCAGCTGGGCGCGCGGCGCTTCTCCACCGGCCTGGGGATGGGTGGTGGCGAGGACACGCTGCTCACCCGCCAGATCGTCGCCGCCGGTGGGCGCATCGTCGCCTGCCCCGAGGCGGTCGTGGTGGACCTGGTGACCACCGACCGGATGACCCGCCAGTGGGTGCTGCTGCGCTCGCTGAGCCACGGCAACACCCACGGCGTACTGACGCTGATGCTGGCCGGGGACCGGTTGGCCCGTCCGAAGCTGCTGGCCGGTGGCCTGGGCCGAATGGTCGCCGGGGGCGGACGGTCGCTGCTGGGACGCGCCCGCCACGACCTCACCCACCAGGCCCGCGGCAGCCGCGCCGCGGCCCGTGGCGCCGGCATGGTGCTGGCCGCTGCCGGCCTGCGCTACCAGGAATACGTGCGTGACGGTGGCTGGCGCGAGCGCCTGGCGCCGATCCCCGACGACCTTCGCCCACAGTCCGCCCACCGCAAGGAGAGCTCCCGATGACCACCTCGTCCCGCGTCAAGCAGCTGGTCCGTGGCCCGCTGGAGGCCGCAGCCGGCCCCGCCGTCGGTTCCATTGCCAGCATCCGCACCGAGCGCCCGGAGCTGGTCGTCACCTTCGACGACGGTCCCCTGCCGGGCACCACCGACGCGTTGGCCGAGGTGTTGGCCACGCACGACGCCAAGGCGGTCTTCTTCGTCCTGGGCACCCGCGTCAAGCGCGATCCCGGTCTGGTGCGGGAGCTGGCCGCGGTTGGCCACGAGATCGGCCTGCACGGCCTGGACCACCGCAAGGTGCGCAGCATGGCTCCCCGCCAGGCCTTCGACTGGCTGCAGCGGGGGCGCGGTGAGCTCACCGACGTGCTGGGCAGCCGGGTGGACTGGTTCCGTCCCCCGCACGGCGCGCAGAGTCCGCTGACCCGCGTGATGGCCGGGCGACTGGGCATGCGCACGGTGCTGTGGTCGGGCACCACCTGGGACTGGAAGGACGTCAGCCACGAACACCGCGTCGCCAAGGCGATGTCCGATGCCCGCCCCGGCGCCATCCTGCTGGCCCATGACGGCGCCGCCGATGCGTCCGACCTGGCGCGCGAGGAGGCCGTCACCGGCGTCGACAAGCCGCGGCTGCTCGACGAGGTGCTCACCGGCTTCGCCGAGCGCGGGCTGCGCTGCGTCACGCTCACCGAAGCTCTGGACCACGGCAGCGCCGTCAACCGGCTGAGCTTCTCGCGCTGAGGCGGGCGCCGTCGCCGCTCAGGTCCGGTCCCGACGACCCAGGTCCAGTCCCGACGACCCAGGTCCGGTCCCAACGACTCAGATCCAGTCGCGGCGGCGCAGCACCAGGTAGAGCGCCAGCGTGCCCAGCACCACGAGCGTGGTGGAGGCCGCCAGCCCCCAGGGACTGGAGAAGCCGGGGAAGGGGATGTTCTGGCCGAACCAGCCCGTCACCGCGGTGGGGACGGCGATGACGGCCGCCCAGCCGGCGAGCTTCTTCATCACGATGTTGCGTCGGGCATCCTGCAGCGACAGGTTGGTCTCGAAGATGCTGTTGACGATCTCGCGCAGCCCCCCGGTGCGCTCGGCATCGTGCTGGGCCAGGTCTGCCAGGTCCTGGTAGCGGCCCTGGAGGCTGCGGGGTACGACGAAGCCGTCGTCCTCGCTGCGCAACAGGGCCGCCACCACGTCGCGCATCGGCAGCACCGCGCGGCGGGTCTGCACCACCTCCTTGCGCAGCCGGTAGGTGACCTGCTGCATCCCGCCGGCGCGGCCCCGGTCACCGAACAGGTCGTCCTCCAGCGCCTCGGCCTGGTCCTCCAGGTCCTGCAGCAGGTCGGCGTGCCCGTCGACCACCTCGTCCAGCAGGCCGTGCAGCAGTGCTGCCACGTCGCGGCTGCCGGCCTCGATGTCCTCCTCCCAGTGCTCCACCACCCGGTCCATCGGGAACTGGGAGGCGCGGTGCACGGTCACCAGGTGGTCGGGAAAGACCAGCGCCGAGACGGGTGCCGTCCTCAGCCGCGAGTCATGGTCCTCACCGGCCTCCTGCGCCAACGACAGGACGTGGACGTGCACGAACAGGTGCCCGTGGTGGCGGGTCACCCGGGGCCGCTGCACACCGTCCAGGGCGTCGGCGACGACCTGGGGCGCGACCTTCAGCTCGGCGGCCAGGCGACGCAGCTCATCGGCGGCGCCGGGACGGTCCAGGTCGATGTCGGTCCAGGCAGCGTCGGGCAGTCCTGCCACCGCCTCAGTCCTCGCCCAAGAGCTTCGCGGCGGCGTCCACGCCCAGCACGACGTCATCGGGGTTGAGGACGGCGATGCGGATGCGGCGCTGCTGGGTCTGGCTCATCGGGCTGGGCAGCTGGTCGACGTCGAACCATCCGACCGCCACCGACTCATCGTCGCCGACGGCCGGCTCTCCGCTGACCCAGCGGGCACGGAAGGTGTGGTCCAGGTAGTCGTTCTGGTCGCCATTGTCGTACTGCATGCGTCCGGTGGGGCTCATCCACACCAGCCGCTCGATCTCGATCTCGACGCCGGCCTCCTCCTGGGCCTCGCGGACGGCCGCCAGGTGGGGGTCCTCCCCCGGCTCCACGATCCCGCAGATGGGGGTCCAGCTGCCGTC
>NZ_JBHWOO010000066.1:0-9070 GCF_043424415.1 Luteococcus sp.
GGTGTGCCGTCGGGACAGAGCCTTGAGATCCTGGAGGATCAGGCCGTGTGGGTGCCTGCCGAGCGCAGCTGCTGGCAGGCCTCCACAATGCGCTTGGCCATGCCGGCCTCGGCGCTCTTGCCCCAGGCGCGGGGGTCGTACTGCTTCTTGTTGCCGATCTCGCCGTCGATCTTGAGCACGCCGTCGTAGTTCTTCATCATGTGATCCACGACGGGGCGGGTGAAGGCGTACTGGGTGTCGGTGTCGATGTTCATCTTCACGACGCCGAAGTCCACGGCATCGCTGATCTCCTGCTCGGTGGAGCCGGAGCCGCCGTGGAAGACCAGCGCGAAGGGCTTCTCCCGGCCGTACTTGGCGCCGACGGCCTCCTGGATGTCCTTGAGGATCTCGGGGCGCAGCTTCACGTTGCCCGGCTTGTAGACGCCGTGCACGTTGCCGAAGGTGAAGGCGGTCAGGTAGATGCCCTTTTCGCCCAGGCCGAGGACCTCGGCAGTGCGCATGGCGTCCTCGACCGAGGTGTACAGCTTGTCGTTGATCTCACCGACGACACCGTCCTCCTCGCCGCCGACGGCGCCGATCTCGATCTCGAGGATCTGGTGGTTGGCCCTGGTCTTGGCCAGCAGCTCATCGGCGATCTGGAGGTTGCGCTCCACGTCGTCCAGGGCCGAGCCGTCCCACATGTGGGAGTTGAAGATCGGGTCCTGGCCCTTGGCCACGCGCTCGGCCGACAGGTCGATCAGGGGACGCACGAAACCGTCGAGCTTGTTCTCGGGGCAGTGGTCGGTGTGCAGGGCGACGTTGATGGGATAGTTCTTGGCAACCTCACGGGCGAAGTCAGCCAGGGCCACGGCGCCGGTGACCATGTTCTTGATGGTGGGGCCCGAGACGTACTCGGCGCCGCCGGTGGAGACCTGCAGGATGCCGTCGGAGCCGGCCTCGGTGAAGCCCTGGAGGGCGGCGTGGACGGTCTGCGAGGACGTGACGTTGATGGCGGGGTAGGCGAACTTGCCGGCCTTGGCCCGCTCGATCATCTCGGCGTAGACATCGGGAGTTGCGATGGGCATGACTGCCTCTTTCCTGTGTTGTCGATGTTGCTCACCCCCCATTCTGCCAAGGATACGGACCAAGCGCAGCCCTCGGGGTCCGGCGGCGGCCCGGGCTCGCGCTCAGCGCAACCGGTCGAGGCCGGCCAGGTCGAGCCCGACGCGCCCCCCGGAGGTGGCTCGGAGGCCGGCATCGATCGTGCCCGGCAGCGCGTCGAGGAAGCTCAGCGGCAGCTGCCAGTCGACGGCCGGGTCGGCGTCGGCCACGATGCGCGGCCCCACACCGAGCTTGCTGCCGCGGCTGCGCATCCCCCGCACCTGGTCCCAGCGCAGGTCCTGCGAGGAGCCGTCGAGCCCGTGCAGGCGCACGCCGTGGCGGCCTGCCTCCAGGGCAGGCCCGCGTCCGATGCGGGCCAGTGCCCGCCGCGCCCCCAGCAGCCGCACCAGGGTTGCCACGATGAGCACCAGGCTCACCCCGTAGCCGGCCACCAGCAGCCAGGGCGATCCCCACTCCTGGCGCTGCTTCCACCAGATCGCAGTCCAGATGGCCGCCCCCAACAGGGTCCAGATGACCCGGTTGCGCAGGAGCGCCCCCAGCTCGGCCACGCGATGGGCCATCGGGACCGCATTGAAACTGACCACGAAGCTGTCCAGCACAGGACGGACCCGCTGGTCGGGGCTGAGGGCTCGATCCATGCCCCCCATGCTAGGCGGCACCGTTCAGAGGCTCTCGTCGCGCGGGCGCAGCGTGGAGTGGATGCGGTAGCGGTCGCCCCGGTACCAGCTGGTGGCGTACTCCACCACCACCTCGTCGGCATAGGTGAGCCGTTCCTGCACCAGCAGGGGTGCCCGCCGGGCGATGCCGAGGATCCGCGCACGGTGGGCATCAGCCGCCTCGGCCCGCACCGTCTGCTCGCCCCGGCTGGCGACGATCCCGTAACGGCTGGCCATCAGGTCGTAGACGGTGTTGAGGCGGTGATCGAGCAGGTCGGGGAAGAGGTGGCAGGGATACCAGCCCACCTCATGGGCCATCGGGGTGTCGTCGGCCAGCCGCAGGCGCTCCAGGCGGACCACGTCGCTTCCCGGCTCCACCTCCAGCACCTCGGCGACGTGCTCGTCGGCCGGCTCGCAGACGGCGGACAGCACCTGGGTGCGCGGCTGCAGGCCTCGCGATCGCATCTCCCGGCTGAAGCTCATCAGGTGCAGCCGGCTGTTGACCCTCGGGCCCGTCACATAGGTGCCCTTGCCCTGGGTGCGTTCCAGCCGCCCCTCCTCCACCAGGTCGGCGATCGCCTGGCGCACCGTGACCCGGCTCACCCCCAGCTCGGTGACCAGCTGCCGCTCGGAGGCCAGTGCGTCGCCGGCGTGCAGCTCGTCCTCGATGCGCCGCTTGAGGATCTCGCGCACCTGCGCGCGCTTGGTGGTGATCGGCCCCTCGTCAGTCTGCATCGGATTCTCCTCGCGCTGGTCGGCCCTGCTCACCGGAGGACCATGGAACCACCGTGCACAGTGGTCCCACAACCATACCAGTGCGGCCCCCAACGTCGTGGCAAAGGGCCTGACCTCAGGCGTGTTGCAGAGCCCAGTGGTACATGGCGATCGCCGCCGCAGCGCCGGCATTGATCGAACGCGTCGAGCCGTGCTGGGTGATGGCCACCAACTGCGAGCAGGCCCGCACCATCTCGTCGGTCAGCCCGGGGCCTTCGGAGCCGAAGACCAGGCAGCAGCGCTCGGGCAACCTGGCCGACTCCAGCGGGACGGAGCCGGGCAGGTTGTCCACGCCCACCGGGACCACCTCGTGCCGGGCGAGCCAGACGGCCAGTGACTGCTCGTCGGGATGGTGCACCACGTGCAGGTAGCGGTCGGTGACCATCGCCCCGCGGCGGTTCCAGCGCCGCCGCCCCACGATGTGCACCGCCTCGACATTGAAGGCATTGGCGGTGCGCACCATGGAGCCGATGTTGAAGTCGTGCTCCCAGTTCTGGATCGCGACGTGCAGCGGATGCCGGCGGGTGTCCAGCTCCTCGACGATCGCCTCCAGGCGCCAGTAACGGAAGCCGTCGACCACATTGCGCCGATCACCTGCGGCGAGCAGTTCCGGATCGAGCCGCTCGTCCTCGGGCCAGGGCTGCGGATGGGGGCCCACCCCCGTGGTGGGGGCGGTCGGGTCGTCACTCAAGGATCAGGCCTGCGGTGGCAGCTCGCGGTGCTGCTCGGCCCCGGGCACGGACTTCTCGTCCCGGTAGCTGATCTCGCCGAAATTCACCTCGGGGCTGCGGCGCACCGCATCGTTGACCTCGAAATAGGTGGCCTTCTCGAAGTGGAACATGTTGGCGACCATGTTGCTGGGCACCGACTCGACCTTGGTGTTGTAGGCGCGCACGTTGGCATTGTAGAAACGCCGCCCGGCGGCGATCCGGTCCTCGGTCTCGGCAAGCTGGCGCTGCAGCTCGAGGAAGTTCTCGTTGCTGCGCAGTTCCGGGTAGGCCTCGACGCTGACCATCAGGTTGCGCACGGCGCCGGTGAGCTCCTGCTCCACGGCCGCCCGCTGCGGATCGGCCTCGGTGCCCGTGCCCTGGCTCATCTGCACCGCCCGGCTGCGCAGCTGGGTGATCTCCTCCAGCGTGTTGCGCTCGTGCGCAGCATAGGCGCGCACCGTCTCGATCAGGTTGGGCAGCAGCTCGTAGCGCCGGTTCAGCTCCACGTCGACCTGGCGCCAGGACTCCTGGATGGCATTGCGCTGGCGCACGAAGGAGTTGTACGGGGCGATGAACAGCACCCCGCCCAGCACCAGCAGGCCGAGCACGAGGGCCAGCAGGATCCAGATGAGTAAGGTCATGGCTTCTCCTTGGGGTCGGGGCTCACAGGCCCAGGTCGTCGAGGCCGATGGCGAAGCGGTACTCCAGGCCCGCCGCTTCGATGGCCTCCTTGGCACCCGTGCCACGGTCGACGATGCAGGCCACACCCACCACCTCGGCTCCGGCCTCGCGCACCGCCTCGACGGCGCTCAGGGCCGAGCCGCCGGTGGTGGAGGTGTCCTCGACCACCAGCACGCGGCGGCCCTTCACCTCGGTGCCCTCGATCTGGCGCTGCATGCCATGGGTCTTGGCATTCTTGCGCACCACGAACATGTCCAGGCGCTGGCCGGCATGGGCGGCGTCGTGCATCATCGCCCCGGCAACCGGGTCGGCACCCAGGGTGAGGCCACCCACGGCGTCGAAGTCCCAGTCAGCCACCAGTTCGCGCATCACGCTGCCGACCAGGGGCGCGGCGGCGCCGTCCAGGGTCACGCGGCGCATGTCGACGTAGTAGTCGGCCTCCCTGCCACTGGCCAGGGTCACCTTGCCGTGGACGGCGGCCAGGTTCTTGACGTGCTCGACGAGTTCTTCGCGGTGGGTCATGGTGCCAGCCTAGTGGTGACTACTTCTTCTTCGTCTCGACCAGGTGCGCAAAGGCCACCGAACGGTCGGGCGAGTGGAAGAGGTCCTGGCAGGTGGTCAGCGTCATGATGGCCTTGGTGGGCTCCTCGCCCGGCTTGCCGGGCACCGGATCGAGCACCCAGCCGCCGTCGACATCGGCCACGGTGAGCTCCGATGGTGCGGTGTCGAGCTGGTAGGTGTGGATCGCGTCGCGGGTCTCGACGACGACCGTGGCGCCCTTCTGCAACTCCAGCAGGCGCCGGAAGGGTTCGCCGTGGGTGACGCGGTGGGCGGCCACGGCGAAGTTGCCGACCTGGCCCGGCGCGGCGGTGTCGTCGTACCAGCCGACGCCCTTGGCCAGCGCCTGCTCGTCGGTGCCCACCCGGATCGGCCACTCGTAGTCGGCGCCCAGGTCGGGGATGCGCAGCAGGGCGACGGCCTCGCCGGGCAGCTGCTTGCCGGGCTTGGCACTGGCCGCCGGCGCGGACCACTGCTGCTTCAGCGTCGCGGTCGAGTCCTGGGCGGCCTTGCGGGAGGTGACGTTGGTGCCGTAGAACTGCCAACCGGCCCAGGCGAGGACGCCCAGGCCGGCCAGAAGCAACAGCACGCCGAGCCAGGTGATGGCCCCACACGAGCGGGAACTGCTCACTGCGTGAGCTCTCCCGCTTGGACGTTGAGCACGCAGCGGTCGGCCTTGGCGAGCACCGTGGCCTTGCCGGTCAGCTCGGTCTTCTTGCCCGGCTCTGCGTCCTTGGCAGTCACCATGGTGGCGCCCAGCGGATTGCCGGAATCGTTCTTCAGCCAGATGACCATGATCGCGTAGTCACGGGCTTGCTTGGTGGAATTGGTCAGGGCGAGCTTGACGTCGGCGACGGCACCGGCCGCCTTGCCCTTGAAGCCGGGGATGGCGGGCAGCGTCGCCGAGACGGCGGGGGTGGTCGGGGTGACGCTCTTCTCGACGGTGGTCTCGGTCTTGCTGCAGCCGCCCAGGACACTGCCCAGGACGACGGCACCGACTGCGAGGATCACTGCGGGGCGGGGGATGGACCTTTGGGGGATGGTCACTTCTTCTCCTTCTTCTTCCTTGTGGTGATCAGGATGACGCCCGAAGCCACCAGCAGCAAGCCGACAAGCAGGTGCCACGGCTGGACACTCGAGCCGGTGCGCGCGATCCACGCACCCGGGTGCCTGGCCGGAGGCTCCGGGGTGGGCTCGACCGACGGGGCCGGGCTCGGGCCCGGGGCGGGCTCCACCGGAGTGGAGGCTGTCGGGACGGTGGCCGTACCGGTCGTGTCCTCGATCTGCGGGCCGGTCGCGGTGGCCACGTTGACCACCGATCCGGCGGCGGCCTCGGCCTCGGTGACCACGTGGCTGCCGGTGCAGGTGATCGACTCGCCCGGGGCCAGCGGTCCGGTGGCATTCGGGCTGCAGTCGAGCCGCTCCAGCATCGGGTCGCTGATGCCGACCTCGTCCAGGGTCACGTCGCCGGCATTGGTCACCACGATCGAGTAGTACATCCGCTCCCCCGGTTGGCCGAGGCCGTCGCCGTTGGTGTCGTCGAGCTGGGCCTTCTTGGAGACGGTGACCCGCTCGTCGGCCGTCGTCGGGGTGGTGACGGTTCCGGTGGCCGGGGAGTCCACCTGCGCTGAGGTGGCGGTGGCCACGTTCACCAGCGAACCGCTGCGCGCCTCGGCCTCGGTCCCCACGTGGCTGCCGGTGCAGACCCGCTGGGCGCCCGCGGCGAGCGGACCCTCCTGCGCACAGGACAGCTCGTCCAGCATCGGGTCGCTGATGCTCACCTCGTCGAGGGTGACGTCGACGATGGCGCGCATCTGGGTGACGTCCCGGGCGCAGCCGGGGGCCAGCTGGTCGGTCACCGAGATCCTGGTGATCGGCACCGAGCCGGAGTTGTAGATGGTCAGTCGGAAGCTCGGCGTGCTGCCGGGAGCATAGGCGGCGTCCTGTTCACCATTGGCGGCGGTCTTGGTGATCTTGATGTCGGCCACCGGCACCGAGACGATCTCGTTGGTGAGCAGGAAGGAGTCGCCAGTGGTGCGCACTGACAGGGTGAGGGTGCTGTCGCCTGCCACCAGGTTGGGCAGGCTTGCCGTGGTGGCATTGACCGAGGCGTTGTAGAAGGTGCGGGTGCCCACCGCGTAGTGGGGCACCGCCCCGTCGGCCCGGCCGACGAAGTAGTTCCCGGTCCTGTTCGTTACGGGGTTGAGCAGTTCGGTCATCGGCGAGGTGGTGTCGGAATAGGAGATGGTGTCGCCGGCGATGGTGGCATCACCCTCGAAGGCGACGGTGCCGAGCTTGGCGCCGGTGCCCTGCGGCTGCAGTCCGGTCAGCGTGATGTTGGTGGCCGGGTCGCCAGTGAACTTGCGCTCGTACCCGTCGTAGAGGTAAATCATGCGGCGCTGTGAGGCATCGGGCTGGGCGGTTTCGTAGCTGCCGAAGTCGTAGACCATCTGCAGTGCCCAGCCGCCGTAGCAGCCATAACCCTGGGGGGTCCAGACATTGCCCACCGTGATCGTCTTGACAGTGCCGTCTCCCGTCACTCCGGCGAAGGCGGAAGTGATGTCGGCATTGGCCGAGTAGTAGTGGGCCTGGGTGGCACCAAGGGCGGCCTGGCTCAGGTCGTCGGTGTAACCGCTGGGGACTGCCGTGCTGGTCTGACCGTTGACGGTGTAGGTGACCCGCTGCGTCGACGGCGAGGAGGACAACGGGCTGGGCGGCAGGGTCGCCTGACGGCTCGTGTCGGAGCTGCAGGTGGTGCCGGCGATGCCCTTGGTGGTGCCGGTGTTGCCCGACCAGACGAGCTTGGCCGCCACGACCGTGGCCCCGTCGGGGATGGTGTAGGTGGCGGAGCTGGAGTTCACGGTGCTGGCGTTGGCGTCGGTATCGGTGTAGCGCAGGGTGTAGAAGTCGTTGGCATCGTCGGCATAGGTGGAGCCGGTGAACAGGTTCAGGGGTGAACGTCCGTAGACGCTGTTGGTGGTGGCCGTCAGCACGCCATTGCCGACGAGGATGAAGTCGCCGTGCACGTCATGGGTGCCGGTGCGGGTCATCGGTCGACGGTGAGCGCCTCGGCATCCCCGGCGGGTGCGACCAGGGCGGCGGGCACAGCCAGAAGGAAGCACAGCAGCGCCACCAGACGGCGGGCCCTGGGGGTCTTCAGCACGTACCTACTCCACTACTCCCCCGAGCAGTTTTCTCAGCCCACACAGCGCAGACCATGACAATCATCCGTCACAGTGTGACCGCAAGTGGGGGTTTGCTGCAAGCGAAAAGGCCGCGCGTCTTTTCAGCAGTTGAGCATCCCGAAGTTGGTCATACGACCATCTGTCGTAGCGGCGGGGGGTGGCTGCTCACTCGAAGAAGTGCCGCCCCGACGGGGGGCCGGGCGAGGGCTCGCCGGCCCCATGGAAGGGCTGGGCACCCCCCACCATCCGCTCCAGGTGCTCCCCGTGGACCAGCCGGTAGGGGAAGACGGCCCCGGCCGAGATTCGCTGGAGCTGGTCGACCGGGAGCGCCACCTGGCTGGCCGCGATCACCACATTGCCGAAGCGACGGCCCTTGAGCGTCGCGCTCTCGGCCCCGATCATCACCTCGCCGAAGTAGCCGGCCATCCCCGCCAGCACCCGGCGGGTCCAGGAGAAGGGGTGGGTGTCGGTGACATTGAGCAGCAGCAGACCGTCGGAGTGCAGCACCCGGCGCACATCGGCGAAGAAATCCACGCTCACCAGGCCGCCCGGAACGCGGGCCCCGGCGAAGGCGTCCACGACGACGACGTCGGCATAGTCCTCGCGCATCGCGGCGATGCCGCTGGCCCCGTCGACCGGGCGGACCTTGATGCCGCTGTTGCGTGGCAGCGGGATCTTCTCGCGCACCTCCGCGGTGAGCTCGGCGTCGGGCTCCAGCACGATCTGCGGGCTGGTGGGGCGGGTGTGGGCGACATAGCGGGCCAGCGTCATCGCCGCTCCCCCGACGTGCACCACGCGCAGCCGTTCGCCGGGCTCGGCGTGGGCGTCGACCTGGTCGGCCAGCCGCTGCATGTAGTCGAACTCGAGGCGCGTGGGATCGCTGGGATCAACCCAGGACTGGTCGGCGCCGCCGATGCGCACCACCCAGGCGCCGGGGGTGTGGGGGTCGGGGATGACGCGTTCACTCACCCCGTGAGCCTATCGAGCCCCCCGAGGGGTGGCCCGAAAGGAAGCGCGCAACTTCGCGGCCGGGGCTCAGCGCACCCAGCAGGGGGCCCGCCAGCCCTCGCCGTCCTGCGTCGAGGCGACGATGATGCCGTCCTGGTAGTAGTTGCGCACGCCGTGCTCCTCCTTGGGCTCGGCATCCGGGTGCGACTCGACGATCTGGGCATCGGTCACCCGGCAGTTCTCCACGGACGACGAGGGAGTGGCCGACGAGGGAGTGGCCGACTGGCTCGCCGGGGCGGCGGGCAGGGTCTGGTCGGCCTGCGCCACCTGGGAAATGGCGATGCCGCCACCCACCAGGCCGAGCGCGATCACCGGGGCGGTCAGCCAGCGCAGGCGTCGGTCTGTATGCATGCGGCCATAGTAGGTGACGGCGGCCCGGATCGTGTGATCCGACATT
>NZ_JBHWOO010000067.1:0-2727 GCF_043424415.1 Luteococcus sp.
CCCTAGTGCCTCCAGTGATGGCGACAGTGCTCTTGCTGAGTTCCAGGGTGCTCACGCGGTCTTCTTTCCGGACGCCGCCGCGACGAGCAGGCGTTCCAAACGGTCGACACCCGCGCGGACCGCGAATGTCTGTTCATAGAAGGTGCGGGCCTGACGGCCCAGACGGTCGAGTTCCCCCGGCTCGGCCGCACAGATCTGGTTGATGGCACCGGCCAGCGCTGCAGTGTCCCCACTGGGCACGCACCAACCGGCTCCGCTCTCCTGGGCCACCTTGGCCACATCCCCGCGCCCGGCCACCAACAGTGGACAGCCGGCCGCCAAGGTGGCCTGGGTCTTGCTGGGCATGGTCATCTGGGCCAAGGGATGCTCGTTCAGGCCGATGTAGGCGGCATCCGCGGTGGCCAACAGGTTGGACATCCTGTCTGGTGCCACTCGCCCGAGGAACCGGACGTTCGTCAGACCCAGCTGGGCCACCCGGTCCTTCAGACTCTGTTCTGCCGTACCGGAACCAGCAATCAACAGAACAAACCGGGGGTCCGCCACCGCTGCGCAGGCTTCGATCAGGGGCTGAAGACCTTGGGCCTCGCCGATCGATCCGGCATAGACCAGAACGACGGCATCCTCGGGAAGTCCGAGCTCCTCACGCATCGGTTCGGCGCCAGGACGAAACAGGTCTTCGTTGGCCCACATGGGCGTGTACGCCAACTTGTGCTGCGGGACTCCCCGGGAAACCAGTTCGGCCTCGACGCCGGGGGAGATGAAGCTCACGAAGCTGGCCACGTCGTACATGGCCTTGGCTGCAGCACCGCTGCCAAGCATCGCAATTCTGCCCACGAAGGCGGACTCGTCGACGCCAGAGGCGGCGAGGGTGTCAGGCCACAGATCGGCAACGTGGGCGATGCTGGGGACACCGAGCACCTTCGTCGCAAGGAGCATGGCGGGGGCCAAGGTCACCGGGGAATAGTTCACCCACAAGGCGTCAAGGCCGCGCAGACTCCCCAGCCCGACAGATGCTGCAGTCGCCCCGAAAGACCCGTAGGTGAGCAGTCGAGAGATCGCCGACGCGTTGTGGGAGGGCCACAGTGCGGTGCGAGTCACATGGACGCCGTCAAGGACCTCGTGCTGGCACGCTCTGATCCGATAGCCGTCGACGAGCTTGCCTGTGGGGTAGTTGGGAAAGCCAGTCACCACACTGACCTCGTGACCCCGGTCCACAAGGCCACGGGCCAAGGTACCGGGCAGCGAAGCAGGACCCGGCTCAGGGTCGTACCACTGCGTGAGAAGACCGAACCGCATTGCTGGCCTCCTCTCGGGGGTAAGGGGCCGAAATTATGTATGTCGTGTTTGCCATGGGGGCGGCGATCGATAGTCTAACCAGAGATTCGGAAAAGTCGGGGGACAAGTCCAACGAGGAGTTTTGACGTGACCGTCGACGATCGGATCCCGTTCGCCGTGCCCGACATCGGTGAAGCGGAGATTGCCGCTGTGACCAAGGCGCTGCGATCCGGGTGGTTGACCACCGGCCAGAACGCCGCAGCCTTCGAGGTGGAGTTCTCGGCCGAGCTGGGGGACGCGGCCGTCAACTCCGTTGCCGTGAACTCCGCAACTGCTGGCCTGCACTTGGCGCTCGACGCGTTGCAAGTCCGGCCCGGGGACGAGGTGCTCGTCCCGGACTGGACTTTCACCTCCACGGCCGAAGTGGTGCGCTACTGCGGCGCGACCCCCGTCATCGTGGACGTCGACCCGGTGACGCTCAACATCGACCTCGAGGCGGCGCAGCGCGCGGTCACCGATCGCACCAAGGTGATCATGCCGGTGCACTTCGCGGGTTTGGCCGTGGACCTCGATGCCGTCGCCGCCTTTGCGCAGCGCAACGGCCTGCGAGTGGTGGAGGACGCGGCACATGCGCACCCAACCATCCACAACGGAGTCCGCGTGGGCCTGGGGTCCAGCGACTGCGTGGTCTTCAGCTTCTACGCCACCAAGACCATGACCACGGGGGAAGGTGGAATGGTGGTGACCCGCGATGGAGCCCTCGCCAAGCGGATGCGAACCATGCGTCTGCACGGCATCAGCCGCGATGTCTTCGACCGTTACACCAGTGACAAGCCGTCGTGGCAGTACGAGGTGGTGGCCCCCGGGTTCAAGTACAACCTCACCGACACAGCCGCCGCCATGGGGCGGGTGCAACTGCGCCGGGCGGGACAGATGCGTGACGCACGTGCCGCGATCGCCAAGCGCTACCTCGAGGCCTTCGCAGACCTGCCGGTGGTGCTCCCCCCGGACGCCGACGAGGGCTCCCAACACTCCTGGCACCTGTTCGTTCTCCGCCTCACCGACGAAGCGCCGATGAGCCGAAACGAGTTCATCGAACAGATGTCTCGCCTGGGGGTGCTGTGCAGCGTGCACTTCATTCCCCTGCACCTGCACCCGTACTGGCAAGAGAGTGGGTCCCTGCAGGAGGCGGACTTCCCCGTGGCGAGCGAAGCCTTCAACCGTGCCGTGAGCCTGCCAATCTTCTCTGCAATGACAGACGACCAGGTGGACAGGGTCGTTGCCGCTGTGCGCGAGTTGCTCGCGTGATGGACGCCAAACGAGGCCTCGACGTGGCGCTCGGGTCGGCACTCCTGCTGGTGGCGAGCCCTGCCATGCTGATTGCCGCTGTGGCGGTTGCCGCAGAATCCCCCGGCGGGATTCTCTTCCGGCAGGAGCGCGTGGGCCTGAGTT
>NZ_JBHWOO010000068.1:0-12818 GCF_043424415.1 Luteococcus sp.
CAGCGTGAATCGAGCTGACTGGCGCGCGCCCGCTGTGGAAGCATCAACCCAACGCCACAGCGTTCGACACCAGCAGGGTCCGACACCAGCAGGGTCCGACACCACGGGCACAGCACCTAGGAGTGACATGAGCAGCGACGACATCCGCGACGAGCGCCTGACCCACGACGAGCGCCTGAGCCACGACGACCGCATCGTCCACGAGGAGGGCGTGGCCCGCGACGACCGGCTGGCAGTCGAGGTCGACCACGACAGCTCCCACCTCCACGACCGCGCCGAGGTGGTCCAGGTCGACGAGCTCGACGGCAACGAGATCACCCTGCACGGCGAGCGACTCGTCGCAGAAGTGCACCCCCACGAGTGGGCGCGGGTGAAGGTGACCCGCCGCGTCGTCACCGAGGAGCGCACCATCACCGTGCCGGTGCGCCGCGAGGAACTGGTCATCGAGTACCCCGATGCCGTCCCGCAGGGCCACCCGAACACCATCAGGGGCTCCACCGACACCGTCGGCAGCCGCGTCGCCGAGACCTACGTGCTGCACCAGGAGGTGCCGCGCGTCGAGGTGGACACCGTGCCCTACGAGAAGGTGGAGTTGATGGTCGACACCCAGCGTTCGGTGGTCAGCTTCGACGGCACCGTCGCCCGTGAGCGCCTCGAGGTCGACGAGGACATGGCCGTCGAGCGCACCGACCTGCCGCGCGCCTGAGCCCAGCACGCCTGGCCCCATCACCCGGCCCAGCCCGGCACCTTCGGCCCACCGCCCCATCCTTCGGGAGCGGTGGGCCGAGCCCGTTGCAGCACCAGATCCCCGCCCCGGATGCCTAGACTCCGGCGCATGAGTACCGCCGCCACCGCCCCGCTGCCACAGTTCCGGCAGCCCTGGTGGCGACGGGTGCTGTCCCACACCTGGCGGATCGGGCTGTGCTACCTCCTCGGAGCCATCACCTGGCTGTACAGCTGGGAGACGGCCCGCGGACTGCCGGCGCCCAACATCGCCCACCTGTTCATGGCCACCGATGTCGCACTGATGCTGCTGGTGACCCCCCTCATCGTCCTGCGGCACTCCCGCACCCGTCTGATGATGGGTATCCTGCTGGCCGCCTACTGCCTGAGTTTCTCGCTGGGTCCGGCGCTGGCAGTGGGCATCCTCGCGATCGGCGCCCGTCGGCGCTGGATCGAAGTGATCCTCGTCGGGGCAGGCTCGATGGTGGCCGGGGTGGTCTCGGACCTGGTGCTGGGCCCCCATGCCGACGACGGGACGCCGCTGCTGCTCGGCTCGGTCTCGGACGTGGTGCTGCTGTTCACCTTCGAGCTGCTCTTCGTCGTCATCCTCACCGCGATCGGCTGGAACAGGGGAGCGCGGGCCGAGCTGGTCGCCTCCTGGCGCACCGCCGCCGAGCTGGCCCGGCGCGAGCAGAGCGCCCGCGTCGCCCAGGCGCAGACCGCCGAGCGGGCACGCATCGCCCGCGAGATGCACGACGTGCTCGCCCACAAGATCAGCCTGATCAGCCTCCACGCCGGGGTGCTGGAGATCAAGGACGACCTGACCCCCCAGGAGACCCGGCAGACCGCCGCGACGATCCGCGAGGCCAGCCACCAGGCCCTGGAGGAGCTGCGCGAGGTGCTGGGCGTGCTGCGCACCGAGCAGCACGAGGCGATCAGCCCACCCCAGCCCTCGCTGCTCGACGTCCCCACCCTGGTGGCCGCGGAGGAGTCGGCCGGGGCCAGCATCACCCTGCAGGTGCCCGACGAGTTCTGGCCCCGGGCCGGGGAGATCGGCCCCGCCACGGCCCGCCACGCGCACCGCATCATCCAGGAGGCGCTGACCAATGCCCGCAAGCACGCCAGCAGCCTGCCGGTGACGGTGCAGCTGGACGGTGACCCGGCCCGGGGACTGCTGATCAGCATCAGCAATCCGCTCGGCAACACGCCCAGCACCGTCCCCGGCGCGCAGATGGGCCTGGCCGGGCTGCAGGAACGGGCCGCCCTGGCCGGCGGTGAACTCCAGGCGACGCGCACCGACACCGACTTCGTGGTCCGCGCGCACCTGCCGTGGAATGCCAAGATGGGGTCATGACCGAGTCATCCACCAGCTCCACCCGACCCTTGCGCGTCATCATCGTCGACGACGACCCACTGGTGCGTGCGGGTCTGCGGCTGATGCTGCGCGGTCCCCGGATCGACGTTGTCGCCGAGCACGACGACGGACTGGGGGCCGCCGAGCTCGTCGCCAGGGAACAGGCCGACGTGGTGCTGATGGACATCCGGATGCCGCGGATGGACGGCATCGAGGCCACCCGCAAGGTGCTGGCCGCCCGCCCCGCGGCGCGGGTGCTGGTGCTGACCACCTTCGACGCCGACGAGCTGGTCGTCGAGGCCATCCGGGCCGGGGCTGCCGGCTTCGTCCTCAAGGACACCCCGCCCGACAAGATCATCGACGCGGTGCTGTCGGTCGCCGCGGGGGACCCTGCCCTGTCACCGACGGTGCTCTCCCAAGTGATGGACCGGGCCGCCGGCACCGGCCGCGACAACGGCCAGGCCCGCGACGCCCGCCGTCGCCTCGAGGCGCTCACCGCCCGCGAGCGTGAGGTGGCCGATGCGCTGGCCGACGGCCTGGCCAATGCCGAGATCGCCGCCCAGATGAAGCTTTCGCTGCCGACGGTCAAGGCCCACGTCTCCAGCATCCTGGCCAAGCTGGGTGCCGAGAACCGGGTGCAGGCCGCGCTGGTGGTGCACGACGCCCTGCGCTGACGCCCGCCCGACCGGGTCCGGCCCAGAGGGGCAGCCCAGACGGCTCCTGGCTGGCCCAGACGGCTCCTGGCTAGCCCAGACGGGACAGGTCGGCGGCACCGATCAGGCCCGCGTCATTGCCCAGGCTCGCCACCTCGACCCGCGGTTCGGGCCGGTGCCTGCGGGCCGTCAGTGACTGGCGGAAGGCGCGCTGGGCCGGGGCGCGCAGCAGGTCTCCCGTCTCGCTCACCCCGCCGGCCAGCACGAAGACCTCCGGGTCGAGCACGGCAGCCAGCACGGCCATGCCGCGCCCGATCCAGGTGCCCAGGGTGGTGAAGCAGTCCAGGGCGGCGACATCCCCCTCCTGCGCGGCCTGGGTGACGTGCAGGCCGGTGATCTCGCGCGGGTCGTCGTCGGCCAGCTCCAGCAGCCGCGCCCCCAGCCGTGCGTCCAGCCCGGCCAGCTCGCGGGCCTCCATCACCAGGGCACTGCCCGAGCCGTAGCGCTCCCAGCAGCCGCGCAGCCCACAGCCGCAACGCCGGCCGTCGGGCCGGATGATGAAGTGGCCCAGCTCCCCGGCGAAACCATTGGCGCCGCGCACCAGGCGGTCGTCGGTGATGATCGCGCCGCCGATGCCGGTGCCGATGGTCAGCACCAGCGCCGAGCGGGCATCGCGGGCGGCACCGAAGCGGCTCTCGGCCCAGCCGGCGGCATTGGCGTCGTTCTCCACCACGGTGGGAAGTCCGGTGGCCTGCTGCACCAGGTCCTGCAGCGGTTCGTCGCGCCAGGCCAGGTTGGGGGCGAAGATGACGCGGCTGCGGTCCTGGTCGACGAAGCCGGCGGCGCCGATGCCGATGGTGGTGGCGCCGTGCTCGTCGGCCAGTGAGCGGGCCATCGTGGAGATGACGCGGGCGATCTCGGCCGGGTCCCCGGCGGGGGTGGGTTCGCGCAGCTGGGCGACGATGCGACCCTGCTCGTCCACGACCCCGGCAGCGATCTTGGTCCCGCCGACGTCGACCCCGATGGCCAGTGACCCGATGGCCCGTGACCCGATGGCCAGTGACATGGTGCCCTTCCCCTCGCTCGGTGCCCGGCAGTCCGGACACAGCCAGCCTAGTGGAGCGGCACCGTCAGGCCCAGGCCCCCTGCCAGCCCGGATCACCCGGCAGCACCAGCCCGGTCTGGCGACGGGCCTGCTCGTGCACCCGCAGCACCTCCAGGGTGGTGCGCTGGAAGGGCTCGGCCAGCTGTGGGTCTGCGACCATGCGGGCGAAGGCGGACAGCACGTACGCCTGCTGCGACAGCCGCTTGTCCACCTCGAGCTCGACCACCTCGGCGCCGCGGTGCAGCCAGAGGTGGTGCGGGTCGTCGACCCGGTCGAGCACCAGCGACGCATCCTCGCCGGCCACCACGCTCGGCGCCGGATTGCTGGAGACCTTGGAGGCGGTGATGGTGCTGGTGAAGCCGTCGTGCTCGTTGAGCAGGGTGGTGGCGCCGTCGATCCCGTTCGACAGGGCGATGCTGGAGGCCTGGACCCTGGTCGGCGCGCCCAGCAGGTGCACCAGCACCGAGGTGCAGTAGACGCCCAGGTCCATCAGGGCACCGGCGCCCATCTCGGGACGGAAGATGTTCTCCACCACCCCGGCCAGGTAGTTGTCATAGCGCCGCGAACGCTGCGCCAGGTGCAGCTCCACCTGGCGGATCGGGCCCAGCTCGTCGAGGTGGCCGGTGATCGTCTGCCAGACCGGCTCGTGGAGGGCCCGCACCGATTCCAGCAGCACCAGGCCGCGCGCGTGCGCCAGCTCCACCAACTCGCCCCACTGCCCGGAGGTGACACAGGCCGACTTCTCCATCAGCACGTGCTTGCCGGCCTCCAGCAGGGTGCGCGCCTGCTGGTGGTGCAGCGCATTGGGGCTGGCGACGTAGACGGCATCGACGTCCCCGGCCGCGGCCAGCTCGTCGATCCCCTCCACGGCGCGGGCCCCCTGGGGCGAGCCCAACAGCTCGGCCCGGGCCCGGTCGCGGGAACAGGCCACCGTCCAGCTGACCCCCTCGGCCTGCTCCACGCCCGTGCCGAAGAGCTCCACGATGGAACTGGTGCCGATGCTGCCGAAACGGATCATGGTGCCTCCCGTGGTGCGCACCCGGCCACGGTGGCGGGGTGTGGCCGGGGCTCGCATCCACTCCTGGACGAGACTTCCCGTGCCCGCGGCGCCTGTCCTAGCCTAGGGCGAGCGGGCCTGTCGGGGGTGACGCGAGCGACGCGTCGCCAGGACGCGGAAAGGCAGGACGCCATGGCCCACGGGAACGGTCCACGCAGCACGAGGGCCCCGCGCACACTGCGCCTCACCCTCCAGGTGCTGGAACGCACCGCCCCGGCCCGGGCCGCCGTGCTCGCCGAGAAGCTGTGGTTCGCCGTCCCGCCGCTGGCCCCCACCTCCCGCGCCGCCCGCGTCACCCCCTCCGGAGGCGCCCCCTTCTTCCTGATGAGCGGCAGCAGCGAGATCAGCGGCCAGTCCTTCGGCCCCGAGAAGGGACCGCTGGCCCTGCTCGTGCACGGCTGGGGCGGCCACTGGCAGCAGCTGGCGGCCCACATCCCCGCACTGGTCGAGGCCGGCTACCGGGTGGTGGCCTGGGACGCCCCCAGCCACGGCCGCTCCACCCACTCCCACCTCGGCCAGGGGCGCAGCTCGGTGCTCGAGCTCACCCAGGCCCTGGTCGACGTCGTGGACCAGATGGGCACCCCCTCGCTGGTGCTGGCCCACTCCATCGCCGCCATGGCCACCCTACGGGCGATGCGGCAGCGCGACCTGGGCGGGCAGTTCGTCTTCTTCGCCCCCGACGTGCGGCTCGAACCCGCCCTGGACTGGTTCGCCGGTGCCGTCGGCATGGGGCCGCGCACCCGCGAACTGATGACCGGCAAGGTCCTCGACGACCTGGGCCTCGACCTCGCCGGCTTCGACTTGACCCGCGACGTGCGCCGCCTGGCCGAGCAGGACATGCTGCCCGGTCTGCTGGTGGTGCACGACCTCCTCGACCCCGATTCGCCCTTCGCCGAGGGGGAGCGGCTGTGCGAGCTGTGGCCCGGCGCCGAGCTGGTGCGCACCGAGGGCCTGGGGCATCGCGCCGTCATCTGGGACAAGGAGGTGGTGCAGAAGGTGGCCGAGCACATCGCCGCCCTGCCCGAACCGCGCCCCCGGGGCCCGCGCGGCCTGGGCTGACCATGCGGCCTGGGCTGATCATCGGCCGTCACGGCACACGGCCCACCCGGCGCCGGCCGGGCGGGGTTAGGCTCGGGGCATGGCATGCACGAAGAAGTCCCCCTGCCCCTGTTCCCGACTCACCGGCTCGACGAGCTGCCCCTGCCGCTCGGTGCCCAGCGCTGCCACGAGCGCCTTTGGCCTGGTCGGCGGCTTCGCCGTCGCCCGCTACACGAAGAATCGTCCGCTCGGCGGCGCCGTGCTGGCTGCCGCCGGCGTCTGCTCCGGCCTGAAGTGGAAGCAGCAGGGCGCCCCCACCACGGCCGCCCTCAGCGCCCTCTACCTGGCGGCCTTCGGCGGCTCCCACCCGCTGGCCAAGAAGATCGGCGCCTGGCCGAGCGTCTTCAGCGTCGCCGCCGTGACCGCCGCCGCCAGCTGGGCTCTGGTCGACCGCAAGGCCTGAGTCCGGCCGTCGCCGCGATCGCGCGACTCACGGAAAATCGGTTGCCGCCCCTGGTGTGCCCGTCGCAGACTGGTGCCACACAAGGAAGGAGGTGGTCCTGACCGATGAATGACCAAGGGACATGTGAGGTGGCTCGCGCCTGAGCGAGCCCGACCGGCAACGGGACGCGTGGCAATCCACACGAGCCACCGGAACCCGCGGGGCCAGGCCGTCGTCCAGCCTGGGGCACGAATGGTGCACCCCGCGGGTTTCTCCATGCCCGGGCGGCGGAGCCGGCGCCCCCCATCCACAAACCACATCGTGGAGAGCTCTCACTGCACATGCCGCAGTCAGGGCTGCTGTGGATGTTGTTTCTGGACGGGGCCCCCGGAACAAGTCGCAGGGCTGGCGCACCAGAGCCCGAGATCCCCGGCTCAGACCCCCGAAAGGTCCAACACGGCGGCGCGCAGCACGTCCAGACCGAGCCCGCCCAGGTCCAGGGCCGTGCGGTGGAAGTCCTTCAGGTCGAAGTCCTCACCGCGGGCGGCCTTCACCTCCTCGCGCAGCTCCAGCCACAGCCGCTCGCCCACCTTGTAGCTGGGTGCCTGGCCCGGCCAGCCCGCATAGCGGCTCAGCTCGAAGTCACAGCTGCCCTCGTCCATCAGGATGTGGTGCTTGAAGTAGCGCTCCATCTTGTCGAAGTCCCAGCGGCCGCCGCCCACCAGTTCCGGGGCCTCGAAGCCGGGCTCGTCGGCGCAGTGCAGGCCGATGTCGACCACCACGCGCACCGCCCGCAGCATCTGGGCATCCAGCAGGCCCATGAAGTCGCCCGGATCGTCCAGGAAGCCCAGGTCGGCCATCAGCCACTCCGAGTACAGCGCCCAGCCCTCGCCATGGCCGGACACCCAGCAGCCGTGACGGCGCCACGAGTTGAGCATCGCGCTGTTGAAGGAGGTCTGGCCGATTTGCAGGTGGTGGCCCGGGATGCCCTCGTGGTGCACCGTGGTGAGCTCACGCCAGGTGGTGAAGACCTCCACCCCGCTGGGCACCGACCACCACATGCGCCCGGGGCGGGAGAAGTCCTCGCTCGGGCCGGTGTAGTAGATGCCGCCGTCGCGGGTGGGGGCGATGCAGCACTCGATGCGGCGCATCGGCTCGGGGATGTCGAAGTGGGCGTCCATCGCCTCCACCGCGGCATCGGCACGCTGCTGCATCCAGCGCTGCAGCTCCTCGGTGCCGTGCAGCCGGTAGCGCTCGTCGGCATCCAGCAGCTCGACGGCCTCGCGCACACTGGCGCCCGGACGGATCCGCTCGGCGGTGGCCTGCTCCAGCTCCAGGATGCGCTGCACCTCCGCCAGTCCCCAGCGGTAGGTCTCCTGCAGGTCCACCTGCGTTCCGAGGAAGTTCTGCGAGCACAGGCGGTAGCGTTCGATGCCCACCCCGTCCTGCTCGATGGCCAGCGGGGCGAACTCACGGCGAAGACGCTCCGCCGCCTGGCGGAAGCCGCGCCGGGCCACCTCGATCGAGCGGGCCACGTCGCTGGCCACCTCGTCGGTCTGGCCGGCGGTGCGGGCGCGCAGCTGGTCCAGGAAGTCACCCTCGGCGGTCCACTGCTCCACGGCCGTGGCCAGCCCCTCCACCTGGCGGCGGGCGGGGCGGATGCCCATCTCGACGGCCAGGTGCTGCGAGATGAACCAGGTGACCACCGCGGTGGGCACTGCGCGCAGGCGGGCGGCGATGTCGTGCCAGTGCTCCGGGGTCTGGGTCGGCATCAGGTCGAAGCCCTCGCGGATGGCGTGCAGGCCCGAGGTGATCGTGTTGATGCTGGCCAGGTCGTGGCCGCGCTCGTGGCTGGCGATGGCCAGGCCCAGCCGCTCGCGCATCGCAGCGACGGTCACCTTGTCGGTGACGTCGACGCACTCGGCCTGCGCCAGGCGCGCCAGCGTCTCCCGGTTCAGCTCGTCGAGGGCCCCCATCCCGGCGGGGGAGAAGTCGTCCAGCTCGTCCTGCCGCTGCGGGCGGCCCAGCGCGGTCAGCGCCAGCGGGCTGAGCTGCACCGAGCGTTCGAAGTGGTCGTCGGCGATCTCGTCGATGGCGGTGCGGGGGCGCTGCGGCTGGCTCATGGGGCCAGCCTAGACACAGTCCGGCCAAGACTCCGAGCGGCTCGCGCCAAGCCGCCCACGTGCCCGTCCCAGCCCCAGAAAGAAATGGTGACGCTCCACCATGGTGCAGGACCATGCCCGTGCACTAGGTTGCCGAGAGGGCCCGCAGACGTGCCGCGGGCCACCCCACCCCCTGGAGGATCACACATGCAGCACAAGAGGATGGTGTCGGGGCTCGCAGCCACGGCACTGGCCGTGTCGGGCCTGTGCACCGTCGCACCCGCCCACGCCCAGGACCGCGACCTGGGACGGTTGTCGGACTACATCCGGCTCGCCGAGAACGACCACACCGGCCAGGTGGTCAAGAACCGCTGGCTGGTCAAGGTCGAAGGAGCTCCCGTCGTCGCGGGTGGCAGCACCACCGCAGCCACCAAGACGCAGAAGAAGGTGGTCGATGCCGCCAAGCGCAAGGGTGTGCGCCTGACGCAGCAGCGCAGCTTCTCGCGCACCTTCAACGGCATGGCCGTCACGATGGACGCCAAGCAGGCCCGCAAGCTCGCCGGCGTGGCCGGTGTCACCGGCATCTACCCCGTGGTCTCGGTGGGGCGTCCCGTCGAACCCGCCGGCACCAGCAAGCCCGCGATGGCCACCGCCGTCAACCTGACCGGTGCCGCCGTCGCCCGTGACGACCTCGGCCTGGACGGTGAAGGGATCAAGGTCGGCGTCATCGACTCCGGCATCGACATCGACCACCCCGACCTGGGCGGCAGCGGCACCAATGGCATGACCCGCTTCCCGACCAAGCGCGTCACTGTCGGCCACGACTTCGTCGGCGACGCCTACGACGCCGACGCGGACGGCTCGGTCCCGGTGCCCGACCCGGTTCCCGACGACTGCGGCGGCCACGGCACCCACGTCGCCGGCATCATCGGCGGCGACGGCAACCCGTCGGCCCAGGGCGTCAAGGGCGTCGCCCCGAAGGTGACCTTCGGTGCCTACCGCATCTTCGGCTGCGAGGGCAGCTCCAGCTCCGAGATCATCATGGCCGCCATGGAACGCGCCCAGGCCGACGGCATGGACGTGGTCAACATGAGCCTGGGCGCCTCCTTCATGACCTGGCGCGACTACCCGACCGCCGTCGCCGCCGACGCCCTGACCGACTCCGGCGTCACCGTCGTGGTGGCCGCCGGCAACTCCGGCGAGGACGGCAGCTTCTCCAGCGGCGCCCCCAGCGTCTCGAAGAAGGTCATCTCGGTGGCCAGCTTCGACAACACCCACGTCACCCGCCGGGCCTTCTCCGTCGGCGGCAAGGACTTCGGCTACCAGGACGCCGACGCAGTCCCGGTGCCGCGCCAGGGGACGATGGAGCTGGTCTCCCTCGGCGCTCCCGCAAGCCCCCAGGCCAAGGGCTGCCCGCCCTGGGACGAGACGATGAATGCCGCAGTCAAGGGCAAGGCGGTGCTCATCCAGCGCGGTGAGTGCAGCTTCCACGAGAAGTCCCTGGCCGCCCAGAAGGCCGGGGCCGTGGCCGTCATCCTCTACAACAACCAGCCCGGGTCCCTGACCCCCTCGACCAGGGGCGACGAACCGATCACCATCCCGGTGGTCATGCTCAGCCAGACCGACGGCGAGGCGCTGGTGGCCGCGGGCCAGGGCCAGACGCTGACGTGGACCGAGCGCACCGTCGCCAGCGAGGACCCCAATGCCGGACGCATCTCCAGCTTCTCCAGCTGGGGCATGACCGCCGACCTGGTCCTCAAGCCCGACCTGGGCGCTCCCGGCGGCAACATCTGGTCCACCTACCCGCTCGAGAAGGGGGCCTACAGCTCCCTGTCGGGCACCTCAATGGCCACCCCACACGTGGCCGGTGCCGTCGCGCAGCTGATGCAGGCGCGGCCCGAGCTGAAGGGCCGCCCGCGGCAGGTGCAGACGCTGCTGCAGAACACCGCCGACCACGACGCCCTGTTCGCCCTGGCACCCGACCTGGGCCTGAAGGAGTCGGTGCTGCGCCAGGGTGCCGGCATGATCCAGGTGGATCGCGCCGTGGGCACGCTGCAGCGCATCAGCCCCTCGTCGGTCAGCCTGGGCGAGCAGCGGGCCAAGCCCGTCACCACGATCCTGACGCTGCGCAACCAGTCCCCGCGTCCTGCCGTCTACCAGCTCTCGCACGAGGGCTCGGTGGGGGCCGTGGGCACCAGTGACCCGCAGTTCGACGTGCACGAGGCGACGGTGACCATGCCCAAGCGCGTGGTCGTCCCGCCCCGCGGCACCGCAGCGGTGAAGGTGACGATCGGCGCCCCGGCCGATGCCCCCAATGGCTACCTCTACGGTGGCTGGATCACGGCGAAGTCGGCCACCGGCACCACGCTGTCGGTGCCCTATGCCGGCATGGCCGGTGACTACCAGCGAGTCGACGTGCTCAATGCCCCCGACGGCACCCAGCCCTGCCTGGGCACCCTGGTGGACAAGAAGCCGCAGTGCGTCGATGGCACCGAGCTGTCCTACTCGATGAAGGAGGGCGACCGTCCGATGGCGGTCTTCCGCCTGGAGTACCCCACCGAGCGCTTCGAGATCCTGGTGCACCGCGCCACTCCCGACGGTGGCAAGGGCGAGCTGCTGGGCACGGTGATGCAGGCCGACAAGAACGGGCGTGAGCCCGGCCCCCTGCACGTGGAGTGGGACGGCACCTACCTGACCACCGATGCCACCTCCTACCTGGCGCGGGCCTCGAAGGGTGACTACGTCTTCGAACTGCGCGCGCTGAGGGCTCTGGGCAAGGCCGAGGTCGCCGCCGACTGGCAGACCTGGACCAGCCCGGCCTTCACCGCCCGGTTCGACGACGGTGCCAAGGCCGACCCGGCCACCAACCCGGTCGACCCGATGATGATGGAGCGTGCCCGCTCCTGAGCCATCAGCGTGGGCCGGCTGACAGGAGCCCACTGGTTCAACAGGGCCCCATCCGCACGGGTGGGGCCCTGTCCTCGTCGTGCGGGCGACCCGGATCCGGGCGTGCCACTGGCCGGGGGTGGGGCGGTGGGGGAGCGTCGGCACTGGGTAGAGTGCAAGGGCCAGATTGAATGCTTGACCAGACCCCCAGGAGGTCCCCATGCTCGACTACGTCGTGGTCGGAGCTGGCCTTGCCGGCCTTGTCGCCGCCACCCGTCTCGCCGAGGCCGGACGCGATGTCGTCGTCCTGGAGGCCCGTGACCGTGTGGGCGGCCGGCTGGAGAACGTCACCGTCGAGGGGGCCGTGCTCGAGATGGGTGGGCAGTGGATCTCGCCGAGCCACGAGCGGATGCGCGAACTGGTCGACGACATGCAGCTCAAGCTGCTCGACCCCGCAGAGGGGGCCGGCGTGGTGCGGGTGGCCGGGCTCTCGCGCACGGTGCCCACCAGCAGCGACATCGAGGACCACCTGTCGCCCTTCGAGATGGCCGACCTGGGCCAGGGGCTGATGCGTTTCCGTCGCCTGGCCGAGCGCGTCGCCAAGGATGCTGCCTGGCGCGATGCCAACGACAAGTGGCTGGCCCAGACGATCGAGACCTGGGGCCAGACGAACCTGCGCACCCCCGGCGCGCGGGTCTGGTTCGAGAAGCTCTACGAGAGCGCCACCGGCCGCACCAGCGGCGAGGTGCCCCTCAACGAGGCCCTGCGCAGCGTCAACGACGGACTGGACCTGGAGGCCCTGGTCTCGGCCAATGGCGGTCTTCGCCAGCAGCGCGTGGCCGGCGGCATCGTGCAGGTCTGTGACCGGCTGGCCGAGTCCCTGGGCGCGCGGGTGCGCCTGTCCAGCCCGGTGCGGCGCCTGGTTCAGGCCAAGGACCACGTCGAGCTGACCCTGGCCGATGGCTCCACCGTCCAGGCCGGCGAGGTGGTCCTCACCCTGCCGCCGCGCCTGGTGCAGAAGCTGGACATCCAGCCCGCCCTGCCGCAGTGGCGGGCTGAGGCCACCGAGCAGATCCCGGCCGGCAATGTGATCAAGGCCGCGCTGGTCTACGAGACGCCATGGTGGCGTCGCGCGGGCCTGTCGGGTCAGCTGGGCTCCGACGCCGGCGCGATGCGCGTGATCATGGACAATTCCGACGATGCCGACGGCCACGGCGTGCTGATGGGCTTCTTCGAGGGTGGCGAGGCCTCGGGCATGAGCCGTCGCTCCGGTTTCCTGCGCCAGCGGGCCATGGAGGAGACGGTCAAGGCCGCCTTCGGCGACGAGCACCCCGCCGCGATCGGCTACGTGGACCGCGACTGGACCGGCGAGGAGTTCACCGGCGGCTGCCACGGCGCCCACTTCGCGCCCGGTGTGTGGGGCGTCAACGGCCCGACGCTGGCCGCCTCGGAGGGCCG
>NZ_JBHWOO010000069.1:0-8419 GCF_043424415.1 Luteococcus sp.
TCTCGGACGCACGCAGTGGACGGATGCTGGGCACGGTGGTGGCGGATCGGCGCAACCCGGATCGACCCGGACACGTCCGCCCGGAGGGGCGAGAGTTGGAGCTGTCCTACGTCCTACTGCCCGACGCCTGGGGACGAGGCACCGCGGAGGCCGCGTGCCGGGAACTGCTGGCGCGAGTGGCGTCGGAGGTCCGAGGCGACGAACCCGTCCTGGTTGTCACCCAAACGTCGAATCAGAAGGCCCTGGCCCCGGCGGCACAGCTTGGATTCGTGGCCTGCGGGGAGTTCGTGGAATTCGGCTCCGCCCAGCAATTGCTGACCGCATCTCTCACCACCTTTGACGCGTGATCGTCGCGCAGCCATCTCGGCTGCAGAGCGGCACGGGCGTACCGGTTCCAGATCACACGCACCTCGGCGACGGTCCGAGCCGTGAGTGAGGCAGATCCGGGACGGCGCGAGCTCTGCCCGCTGGCACCGTCGGCGCCGCCGCGAGGCTCATCATGAGGTAGCTCGACTGCAGGGCCCGGTCAGCACCTCGCACCGTCGCACTACCCACCGCGGCCAGCTTCGCCAACACTGGTTCCGGGACGGTCACGTTCGCGCGGCCCTCGAGGCGCTCGAGCTTGAGCCACGCGACCTGCAGCTCGGAACCGTTGGGCGGCAGTGCGGCCGCCAGTATCGTTGCCACCAGCTCCGCTGGCGCCTTCAACGAACCGGGATGGACAGGCTGGCTGCTGACCGCGGCCACATGCCGCGTCACGCTCAGGGCCGTGACCGCAGCATCCCAGGACCGCGACTCACCACCACCAACGGGAACGCCACGGCTGGCGCGCATGAGCCGGGTGGTGGCAGCCATCAGCTCACGGTCGACCCGCTCCCCCGGCGACATCAGCTTGGCCCACTGCCGATGATGCTCACCCCACGCCCGCAAACTCCTGGCCAGCGCCGGCTTGATCGCGTCGCTGTAGTCTACGAGAGCTTCGCTGCTCCGGCTCGCATGGGCTTGGGCGATCGTGTCCACCGCGACCAGCACCGACCCCGCGGCCCGTGCCGTCACCAACTGCGTCATCACCGACGGCCGCTGAGCACAGCGATCCACAGCACGCGCCCACTCCATCACTGCCGTGCTGAACTCACTGACGACATCGGGACGATGCGTGTCCGGCGCGTTTCCGTGCAGAGCAGCGTCCAGGCCCAGTTCGACCGCGCGCACCGCCCCCAGCACCTCACCGTCCCCCGCCTTGGTTGCCACCCTCGACGTGGCGTGAGCCGTCAGGTACGCGACGTGCACCAGCTCACGCTCCACACCATGCCCGGGCCTGATCTGCCCGATGGCATCAGCCACCGCCACCACCGCAGGCGCCGGCGCCTCTGTCTTCCAGGAACGCGACCGCAGCACGTGGGTCAGCGCCGACGCCGACAACTCCAGGATCGACGCCGCCCCATCCGCGTCAAGTCCGGCTCGCTGCCTGGCAGCGTCCACGACGTAGGCCAAGCCCATCACCGATGCCGCCACGTCACCGCGATCGTCGATGAGGAGGCGACGTGCCAGCCGGTCTGCCTCCGACGGCCTCAGCTCAGGCACCGGTACTCCCCGACCAGATCGCACACCAACGCGACCACCGCACTCGTCCCCACGGGATAGGCGCCAATCGCCACCCGACGCAGCTCCCGCTCAACCTCCTCCAACACCGCCAGGACGCCGACCTGTTCGACCTCCACTGCGACGGGAACCACGTCCGGCTCCAACAACCCGGTGGCCAACCAGAGTGCCTCGTTCACCGCCGTGTCGAGCTGGAACGCGGCCAGCTCCTCCAGATCCCACGTCGCCAACCGGGAACGCTCCGCCGCGGTCATCAACAACCCGACCACGCGTTCCAGGCTTCGCACACCCTCGGCTGTCACCATCACCAACGCTCCCTCCAGCCACGCCCACCACGGGCTGGCTCACTTCCCCCAACACCGCGCCGGGAGACCCGTGCCGATGGCCACAGAGGGGTGACGACGTCCAGTGACGAACACCGGCGCTGCACGGCAGCAAGAGAAGCGACACCGACCTCCTCGATGAATCCGATATGAGGGGTGAGCTGAACCCTGGCCCTCACCTGACTGACAGCACGGCAACGCCAGCTGGATTCCCCACGAAAATCGCTGGCCCCCTTCAGCCCACGCGTGGAAACGTAACCCTGTGACCCCGGACCTGGCCGACACCGCGAACCGCACTCCTGACATCGACGTGGTGAGGCAGCTGGTTCGCGAACAAGCGCCCCAGCTGGCGCGGTTGCCCATCAGCCCCAGCCTGGATGCGGGGAGCAGCAACTCGGTCTTCCGGCTCGGCGACGACCTGGCAGTCCGCCTACCTCGCACCGACGACTATGTCGAAGCCATCGAGAACGAAGAGCTGTGGTTGCCGCGAGTCAGCCCAGCCACCAGCGCGCCGACGCCGGAGCTCATCGTGTTCGGGAAACCATCGCCCACGTTCAAACGTCCGTGGGCAATCGTGTCCTGGATCAGCGGCAATCGCCTCGGGGAACTGGGGCCCGCCGAGCAACACGTCCTGGCGCAGGACCTCGGAGCCTTCCTGCAGCAGCTCCATCGCGTGGATGTCGCCGGCATGCCCACCGGAGCCGAACGGTGGGGCTATCGCTGCGGTGAACCGGTCACAGACCAGAGCGATGCCTGGGCCGACGAGGCCGCCGACGCGCTCCCTTATCTCTTCGACCCGGCTGCCGTGCGCGAAGCATGGCGCCGAGTCCGCAATGTTCGCCCGGCCACCACCACGCCATGCTTGGTGCACACCGACCTATCCTCCGAAAATATCTTGGTCCACCCCGACGGACACCTGGCCGGCGTGATCGACTTCGGATCATGTGGCATCGGCGACCCCGCCATCGACATCCTCTACGCCTGGAGCTTCCTGGCCCCTCCAGCACGCCGAACATTGCGCGAGGCCGCAGGCGCTGACGAAACCACATGGCTCAGAGCCCGCGCCCACGCCTTCACCGGCCCCGGCCTGCTCACCCTGAACGGTTACCGCACCACCATGCCCGAACGAACAGCCCGCCTCACCAGACTCGTGCGAGCCATCGCCGCCGAAGTCGACGTCGACCTCGACCGACACTGACCACGCGTTCCCTCGCAGATCGCCTGAGCGACTCATTCGGTGGACGGTTCGTCACTGTCGTGAAGTCACTCGCCCGACGTTCCGCCAGTCGCATCCTGGGATGGGCCAAGACGCCGCAGCCGGCCGACCTCTCGGACGCTGAGCCCGCCAGCGCACCACTCCGCCACCTGCGTCGCGGTCAGCCCGTGGACGGTCACCATCTCCTCGATCAAGGCGCCGGCGCGCGCCTCCGCCTCGGCCAACGCCTTGGCTCCGGTGCGCAGCTCCACCTGGACACGCACGGCCAAGTCGGTCAGCGCCGATTCCCGTTCGCGCTGCTGCTGCAACCGGGCCACCCGAGCCTCATGAATCGCTCGCCTCGCAGCCACCCGTTCCTGCTGACGTCCCATCGACCTTCGCCCCTTCCAAACCACACTGACGAAGACCCAAGCGAACGCGACGCCCCCGGTGCCCACCAGCCGCCAGAACGAACCCTCGGGGAAACACGAGCCCATCAAGCGCCACACACCTCTTGCACTCCGGCCTCCAGGCGAGCGCCACTGTTCACAGTTAACGTTGCAGTTGGGCAAGCCAGGTGTATGCCCATCCACCTGAAAAGAGGACGGCCAACACGGAGACGCAGATTCCCCAAGCGACCCAGCCCCGGCCCAGCGGCAGACTCAGGCGGCTCGCCACCGACCGCCAGAATCGGTTTGGTCGAACTCCCTCTGCGGCGTATATCGCGGCCACAACGGACATCTGCCAGTGGACGGTACCGAGTGCGAGGATCACGTAGAGCGCACCGCCAAAGATTGTGTAGACGAGGTAATTGAATCCTTCGAACCCGGCGCCCCCGAGACGGAATTGACACACAGACAAGGCTGCGCGGGCGCTGCTTGGCGCAAACGGGGTTCGCCAAAGGAGCGCAGCTACCACGATGCCCAGAGCCCCGTAAAGAAACGGCAAAATGAGGCACATCCCCACCGTCCAGGTCCCGGCAATAATACGCCGGAACCAAGCGATGAGAGCGACGACGGAGGCAGCAAAGCCAACGCAGGCACCGAGGGTCGCCATGGAGACCAAGATCCAAGGCCGCCACCTGACGTATAACGTGACGATCACGACTGCGGCGAAGGCCCATCCCCAGATTTCGTCCCCTGAGGCAGCCGATCGAGCTGCGGTGGCTCGTGGTCTGCGCTTCCGAGTTCCAGACTGGGCTGCCTCGCTGATCTCTTGAAGGCTGCGTCCATCCCGGGCTCCCTCAGTAATCCAGGACAAGGCTGGACCGACGATCCCGCCAAACACAGCGCCCAGCAGGGCGAAGACCAGCGTGATGGTGTCACTGGGGGTCACAACTGCTCCGTAGCTTCTGCATGGCCGCTGAAATGATGGCAGAGCAGACCGATCCAGCAAATAGTGCAGCAAAGTCAATTGCGTGGCTGTCGATGAAGCGAATCACTTCACTCGCCACTGATGAACAGTCATTCAAGGCATCCTCCTCTAAAACCATTTGCAAAGGTTGAAGTCACGAACAATACGAACGAGCAAAATCAGGGTGCCCATGCCACCCACGCAATCAGCGTTCGAGCCAGGCTCGAATGACCTAGACGGACCACGAACAACCTTTCTCAAAATCTACCAGGAGCCGCGATGAGCTCGACGCAAAACACTCCCGTGCTCATCCGAAACCATGCTCGCAACAGCTCCAAGAACCAAGCTGACCGCAACAATAAACCCGCCAATGATGACCCATTCGGGCGAATACCGGGAGATGAAGCGAGACACTACAAGCAAGGTAAACACTGCACCAACCCGCGACACCGAGGACCCCAGGGAAGTAAGTGTGCTGATATTCTTTTTGGACACGTATCTCCTATACTCTGAATTAGCATGATTCACCAGAATCCAGAATATCCCGACAAATATCATGTAAGGAAAGAGACTCAGCCAGTTCTCAATTTGTGCGGCAGCCATCGCCAACAGGATCAAGAGCGGAGCGGCAATGAACACACGAACCCTCAAGCCACGAAACCCCCACGAGTCCGTCGAGAGGTGACTAACAAGAACCCCGATCATCTGGAATGCCGCATACAGTAGGCCGAGACGACCCACCGGAATTCTTTTGGCGATGAAGAATGCCTGCCAGAATTGGAAGTGGCACTGGAAGAACACTTGAGTTGCAAGTGAGAGCATCAAGAACAGTTGCAACTCGGAACTCTTGGAAATTTCACGAAACCCATCAAACGCTTGATCTTTAACGGTACTCCAGCCCGCAGCCCCATTCGGAGGAGGCAAAGCGGCGCCCCCAGTTTCACCCGACGCACATTCTTCACTACAAACCTGGAAGTATCTTGCGATAGCCAAGGAGGCAACTATCGCCAATCCAATCGAAACGATGTAAATCGAGTATCCAATTTTTAGGTATAACCAAGAGCCAACGAGGGAAGCGGCCAGCATAGAGGCAAGCACAACTTGGTTGTCCCTCCGAACCAAACGAGATACCTCAACCCGAGCATCATCGACACTATGGTCCTTCAAAGCATTTACTATATCGCTATCAATCGTGCCACTATCTAGGGCGCTTGAAACGGCGTACAGTACCCAGGCCAAGCACATCCAGCCCATCCCGTTGCCCAACATCGCCACCGCGAAGAAGCCTGCCAGAACTACCTTAGAATACAGGAAGAGCTTCTTGCGGCTGATCAAGTCAGCTAACACTCCGCTAGGAAATTCAACAACCAGGATGACACCGCTGTACACAGCCTGCAATATTGCAATATCGGAAAGCGACAATCCTTTTGCCATCAACAATGGGGTAAGAATCGCATGCGGAATAGCTTTAGCCGCCGAGAGCAGACCCTCCACTGTCAAAAATACAGCCACATTCCTGCGGAGCCAGCTGGGTGTCTTCTTCGTTCTTAAGTCAGTCATGCAATACGATTCCTTTGGCGAATACTGGGCCACCACAAGAGGCAGATATATTTAGCCCTATGATTCCTGCAGACGCGCGCAGAATGCACAGTTTGGATCCAACGAGAGCGCAATCTCATACTTATCAAAGTTGCGGGTATTGATTCCAACTCTTCTACCGAGCGACATGACATTAGCATAATCTGACGCCGCCCATGACAAAACGTCGCTCATAGCCATGGCTGACGCGGTCGCATTGTTGACGTAGACAGAGGGAGCGGAGTAATTTCTATTAATTAGCTTTACATCGTCTGGTTGCTCGTTCGGAGAAAGGCCAAGCGAATCCCCTCCACAGAATGGACAAGCCCCACCTGCATCAGGAATCCAAAACGGTCCGATCGTTGCGATATCGTTTAGATATCCCACATTCAAAAAGGCGACACCGCGCGCCATACACGCGGCCGCCGTATCTTCTACAATGTTCTGGCTGTCGGCAGACACGATTACCAGCTTTTTACCCGGCGTCTCATCCAGTACGATCGCCAATGAATCGCTGCCAACTTTCGCTTCACGTGCCCTCATGTGGAGCACTGGAAACCTTTCGGCAAGACGCCTCTTGAGAGCCTCCACTTTGAGCTCTCCAAGATCATTCTGAGTAAAGAGAAACTGGCGGTTTAGATTGGACTCTTCGACGCGATCAAAATCCATCAGCACCATTTGATTTATTGGGAGCGACGCGAAAGCAAATGCAACGTTATTTCCAATGCCTCCAGAGCCGGCAATGATCACGCTCGTAGATTCCAATGAACTCAGAGAATGATTCGAATCTGGTGTTACTATATCAAGATATAGCTTGTTCTTGAAGTATAGATCCTCGACGAGATCGTCATGAGATTTTTCACCCTCCAGTAACATGCGGTGTTCCCGCAACCTGTCGAAGGCACTTGCAACCCGTTGGTCCTCTGACACGAAAGTCCCAGCGTCACCCTTTGACTTCCCACCTAGAAAGAATTTCAGCGTCCGGATGTAAGGTTGACATTCTTCAATAGGCACCTCGAATTGATCCACGCCAAATCCAAATACAGCCACGTCTGAGAGCAACGTAGCGTGCGCAGTCTTTGCAGTGAAAATCACGATATCTATCCTTTAGCGTTCCGCACCTCGGAACTGTTGGCCATTATCCACAAAAGGGGAGGTGGCCAGCTAGCGGATTCTTAAGCTCGCCGCTGGCCACCCCATGCGATTACTAGCCATTTCCAATGGCGAAACCATTCAAAGGCTTTCAAATCTCCTATGTGGAGATTCAGTTGCTCGAGGTGAGGCGCATGCCTGACTCCTTTCATCTCTGCTGACTACCGAATCAGTACTGTGCCGCGTCGAGTTCCGCGGCGCTACACCGCTCAAGCCATTGTGTCCGAACGGGCAGGACTCATGCCCGCATAGACACCCGGGGTCGAATCGTCCCGGGATCTCCCGAGACTCCGAACTTTGGGAAGGTTGGAGTCATGCCAGGCAACACGAACAAGCGCTACCCGGCTGAGTTGAGAACCCGGGCGGTGAGGATGTACCACGAGACCCGCCCGGACCATGACGGGGATTGGCCGGCGATGGTCAAGGTCGCCGCAACGATCCCTCGCTGGTGGATCACATCCTCTCCACCCTGCGCACTGCTTCCCTACACCAGTGCGAGCTCGTGGAAGAGGCCCTGGGCCTGGCCGTGGTCCAACTCCTGGAGGTAGCCAGCCGCCATGGCGGCTGGCGTCGAAGCTCTGGAGAAGGCGCTTACCCAGTCCTCCGAGGAGGACCCCCTCGCGCCGCTGGCCGGCAGTGCGCCGGGGCTGGGCCCTGTTCTCGCAGCGCGGGTACTGTCCAAGATCGGGGACGATCCGCACCGTTTCCCCACCGCCGCCAGTCTGACCGACCTGATCAAACCCCGGGCGCCGTGGAAGGGTGTTGATGAGGTCGAGTTCGCCACCGCGGAATGGGTCGACTGGTTCAACCACCGACGCATCTACGACTACTGCGGCGACATCCCACCAGCCGAGCTGGAGCAGGCCCACTACGCTGACCACATCCAGCCCGATCACGAGCTGGAAATGTCACACCACTGAGTCCCCGGACTCACCGGGGCGATTCACTTGACGAGGAACATAGGGACACCCCCCTTGTGTCCGAATGGGCACGAATCATGCCCGCCGAGGCATGTGGGCGAGGAGCTCGGCTAGCGTGAGTTCGTGCTTCCCCATATCCGTGTCGCCCTGTGCGATGACAACGCGTTGGTCCGCGACTCCTTCGCTTCCTACTTGGCCACGGACTCGACAATCCGTCTGGTGGGTTCGTTCGCAAGCGGGTACGAGCTTCTCCAAGAACTCGTGCCAGGGGCCATCGATGTCCTGCTCCTGGACGT
>NZ_JBHWOO010000070.1:0-3467 GCF_043424415.1 Luteococcus sp.
GACCCCCGAGCTGCTCGACCAGTTGTTGGAGGCCGGCTTCACCCGCATCAGCTTGGGCATGCAGTCCTCGACGCCGTCGGTGCTGCAGGTGCTGGAGCGCCGGCACACCCCCGGCCGGGCGCTGGAGGCGGCGCGGATGGCCCACGCCGCCGGCTTCGGCGACGTCAGCCTCGACCTGATCTACGGCACTCCCGGTGAGAGCTTGGACGACTGGCGCCGCAGTCTGGACGATGCGCTGTCGGCCGAGCCCGAGCACATCAGCGCCTATGCCCTGATCGTCGAGGACGGCACCCGCCTGGCCAACCAGATCCGCCGCGGCCAGGTGCCGATGACCGATGACGACGACCTGGCCGACAAGTACCTTGCCACCGAGGAGCTGCTGGCGGCCGCGGGCCTGCAGAACTACGAGGTGAGCAACTGGTCACGAGGCCCCGAGCACCGGGCACGGCACAACATGGCCTACTGGCTCGGCCATACCTGGTGGGGCATCGGGCCGGGCGCGCACAGCCATGCCGGGGGAGTGCGCTGGTGGAACGCGAAGCATCCGCGCAGCTATGCCGCAGCCCTGGCCGAGGGCCGCACACCGGGCGCCGGGCGCGAGCTGGTGGCCGCCGACGACCGTCGCATCGAGCGGGTGCTGCTGGAGCTCCGCCTGGCCGACGGCCTGCCGCTCGAGGTGCTCACCGACTCCGAGCGCGCCCGTGTCGACGGGGTGCTGGCGCGCGGACTGGGGGAGGTGCGCGACGGCCGCCTGGTGCTGACTCTGCAGGGCCGCCTGCTGGCCGACGCGGTGGTGCGCGACCTGCTGGACTGAGCGTCCGGCAGCGCTGGCTGTGCTGCGGGGCCAGGCTCGGCCGTCGGCGGTACCGGGGCCCCACTGGGCACGTGCTGCAGCACGTGCCCAGTCAGCCTTGGACGTGCCCAGTCGGCGGGATCTGGGAAACCATGCTCCCCGTGCGTGTCAGTCCTCGAGGACGGAGAGCTCCAGGTCATAGGCGAGGACCATGGCTACCGCCAGCGCGCGCTCCTGATCCGGGCGAAGGCAGCCTACGGGGCGGCCCAGCGCAGATGTCGGGATCGTCATGACGTTGTCGAGGGAGACTGCGCAGGCATGGTCGACCCCATTACTGGCATCAAGTGGCACTTCGCTGGACAGGCCCTTGATCGTGGAGGTGATGGGTGCGACTGTCACCTTGGTCATTGCTGCCCGTGCTGCTTCTCGGGTCAGGACGAGCACAGGTCGGGTCTTGTCCAGCCTGGCCAGGCAGATCTCTCGCACGTCAGTCCTCGAAGGACGTGTTGGCGGCGGCCCAGACGACCAGTTCGTCAAGGTCGTCCTCGGCTCCCTGAGTGGCCAGGATCGCGGCATCAGCGATGGCGCTCTGGCGCCGCATCTCGCGCTCGACTGCCCGACTCACCAGGGCCGCCCTGCTGGCGACGAGGCCCTCGGCCACGCTCTGGTCCAAGAAGGCGACGAGTTCATCGGGGAGCCGGACCGCAATCTGTGTTGTCATGGCCCCATCATACCGAAGTGAATCCCAATCTGGGATGGATTCACCTGTTCCTGTCCTGACCGTGGTTGGGTGACTACGCCTCCTGGCCCGCGAACGGGTAGTCGGTGTAACCCTTCGCACCGGGGGTGTAGAAGGTCGCGAAGTCCGGCGTGTTGAGCTCCAGCCCTTCCTGCCAGCGGCGCACCAGGTCGGGGTTGGCGATCAGCAGGCGCCCGACCACGGCGGCGTCCGCCAGGTTGTCCTCGACGATGTGCGTGGCCTCCTCCTGATCGGTGACCGAGCCGAATCCGCTGTTCAGCAGGGTGAACCCGCCGAAGCGGGAGCGCAGGGCGGGCGGCAGGTCACCGTTGATGTCGGCGTGCAGGATCGACAGGTAGGCGATGTCCAGGTCGGCGATGCCGTCCAGCAGGGCCCCGTAGGTGGCCAGGACGTCGGCGCGGTCGTCCTCCACCACGCCCTGGATGTTGTGTTCGGGCGAGATGCGCAGGCCGACCCGGTCGGCCCCGATCTCGGCGGCGACGGCACGGACCACCTCGATGGACAGCCGGGCGCGGTTCTCGGGCGAACCGCTGTACTGGTCGGTGCGCTGGTTGCTCGCGGACGAGAGGAATTCGTGCAGCAGGTAGCCGTTGGCGTTGTGGATCTCGACGCCGTCCAGGCCGGCCGCGATGGCATTGCGGGCGGCGGTGACGAACTCGTCGACGATGCGGGGCAGTTCGCTGGTCTCCAGTGCGCGGGGCGTGGGGACGTCCTGCCTGCCGTCGGGTCCGTGCAAGGTGATGGGCAGCTCAACGCCTTGGGAGTCGCGCATGACCGGGGCGATGGCGCTGGGTGCCTCGGCCGGTTCGCCGTTGTTGATGCTGGGAAGGGTGAGGCGGCCGCCGTGCATGATCTGCATGACGATGGTGCCGCCGGCGGCGTGGACGGCGTCGGCGACCCGTCGCCAGCCGGCGACCTGATCGTCGGTGTGGATGCCCGCCTGTCCGATGAAGGCCTGCCCGACGGCACTGGTGCGGGTGCCCTCGGTCACCACCAGGCCAGCCGTGGCGCGCTGCGCGTAGTACTCGACGTGCAGGTCGGTGGGAACGCCGTCGACACCGGCGCGCGATCGGGTCAGCGCCGCCATCGTCACGCGGTTCTTCAACTGCAGGGCGCCTGCGGTCGCGGGGGCAAAGAGGTCAGTCACGGTTTCGTCTTTCCATCGGTGATGTCGTCCGGGAGCACAACAGCCGAGGTGGTCCGGCCATTCCCGCCCCAACGAAATCCGACCGGTTTCCGCGCCTGCTCGACGCCTGGATACCCCGGCCGTCGGCTGGTGGGCCCTCGCTCTGGGCGAGCGACGGTTCGGCGACCACTGGGCACGTCAAAAGACGACTGGGCACGTGGTGCGGCGCATGCCCAGTGAGCCTTGGACGTGCGGAGTTGGCTTCGAAACGGTGAGCCCAGCACCGATCGCAGGCTGGTTGCAACCGGGCAAGCCGGCGACGCGCACGGGGCATGCCGTGGAGTCCACGATGGGGCCCGGGATGCCAAGACCTTCCCAACTTTCTTTTTGCACATAACACTGGTGGGCATGTCAGTTCAGAAGCAGGGAAGTGAGCATCGCCGAATCCGGGAGCGGGGCCGGCGTCTGGTCCAGATCCGGCTCACTGATCCTCGGAGCCGAGCCTTCGGGAAGGAGTCACGCCGGCAAGCGTTGCTGGTGGCCATCCAGGACCGGGAGTTCGACGACCAGGACTTCGTGGAAGCCGTGAGCGTGGAGTGGGGTGACGAGTGAGAGACGGCCCATGACATGCACCGCCTTGGACGGTGCGCAAGCGGAAAAGTCGCACGTGCCGAGGATGGGTATTTCGCGCAACCACCTCCTGACCTCGAATCCCCTAGCCTCGATCTTTCATGAGGGCTGGTTGGTCGATGGTCCAGCGTTGTTGCCGGTCTCGTGGTCGTGATTTT
>NZ_JBHWOO010000071.1:0-18245 GCF_043424415.1 Luteococcus sp.
ATACTGTGCCTGCCGCGGTCCGCGCAGGCGGGCGGCCTGGTGGCGCGCCCGCACCGGGTGGGCGACAATGCGGGGATCGCCCATCGCGACCCCGGCGAAGAGCTCCCCGATCCCGCCCACGACACCGGCATCGCTGCGGTGGTTGGTGCCCAGGCCGAAGACCCGGTCGGCACAGGCCACCGCCTCCAGGTAGGCGTTCACATCGGCGCCGCGGAAGGCGTAGATGGACTGCTTGGGGTCGCCGATGAGGATGACGGTGCACCGGCCGACGAAGGCCTGCCGCACGATCTGCCACTGCACCGGGTCGGTGTCCTGGAACTCGTCGATCATCACCAGCGGGAAACGCCTGGCCAGACGGTCGGCGGCCAACCGGCCGGTGACGGGATGGGCCAGGGCGTCGCGCAGGCGGTTGACCATGTCGTCGAAGGTGTAGACACCGGCGAGTCGCTTGCGCTGTTCCAGGCGCTCGCGCACCCGGTGGGCGAAGGCGACGCGTTCTGCACTCAACCCCTGTGCCTCGGCGGGTTCCACCGGCAGGTCGACCTCGCGCAGGGCCGCCCGTCCCACGTGGGCGAAGCGGGTGAAGGTGGCCAGACGTCCGGGGGCAGGGCCGGTGCGCTCCACCTGCTCGGCCAGGTAGACGTCGTGGACCACCTGCTCGGCCAGGTCACCGATGTCCTCACTGAAGCGCACGGTGTGGTCGTGGTCGGCCAGCAGCCCCAGTTCGGAGAGCATGCGCTGGCAGAACTCGTGGGTGGTGGCGATCGTGGCCTGGTCGATCTCGGCGAGGGCCTCGGCCAACCGGTCGCGGCGTTCCCGCACTGCCTGCGGGCTGCCTTGGCACAGCAGGGCGTCGACCGGGTCGGCGGCTGACGTGCCCTGTTCGAGGAAGGTGTCGAGGGCGCTGATCGCCTGGCGCAGTCGCAGGTAGGTGCGGTTGCGCAGTTCGCTGGTGGCGGCGCGGGAGAAGGTGACCATCATCAGCTCGTCGATCCGCACCAGTCCCTCGGCCAGGTGACGGGTGGCCAGGGCGGCGATGGCGTAGGTCTTGCCGGTTCCGGCGGAGGCTTCGAGCACGGTGGTGCCGGTCGGCAGCGGACCGGTGAGGTCGAAGTCGCGGGGTTCTTCCAAGGTCAGGGTCATCGCAGGTTCCCCACGTCGAGCTGTCCACGCAGGGGCGCGTACATCCATTCGGCCAGGTTCTCGAATCGTGAAGTTCCCGTCGGGCCGGGGTCACCATGCCTCCGGGGCAGCTCCCGCACGGCCGTCAGGTCGTCGGGGACGAAGCGACCCCAGTCGGCGTCGTGTTCGAAGCGGAACTCGTCGGCGGCCTTGCGGACCGGGTCGTGGTCCCGGAAGGGACGCAGCGGCGTCAGGCCCACCCAGGTGGCGGCGGTCCTGGGTGGCAGCGGTACCAGCTGGTGCAGGCCGCGCTGCCGCAGGGCGACCATCTCGGTCAGGTGCTGACGGCACCACTCGGGCGGCGGGGCGAGCAGGGTGGCCATGGCATCGCGTCCGACGTGGACGGCGCGCCAGCCGGTGGACGGCGCCGGCTGGGTGGCGGCGACGAGCAGGAGCTCGCACCAGGACTCCAGCAGATGGGTGGCAGAGGTGCGGGAGAAGGAGTGGTGCACGATCTGCCCCCCGTGGACGCGCACCCGGCCGGTGAGCACGGCGGCGTCCAGCTCCAGCTCGCAGTCGAGGTCGCGAAGTTCGTCGCCCTGGCAGCGCTGCACGCTGCGCACGACCCGCTGGACCACCGGCAGCAGGGAGTCCAGGCTGTGGTTGCCGAGCTGGCCTGGGGGCAGTGCTCCACGCAGCCGCTCAGCGGTGCTCGCCCGCCCGAGGTCGACCCCCTCGAGGGCCAGGCGCACCAGCCGGTCGCCGATCGCCCACTGCTCCAGGCCGGTGGTTTCGGCGGGAAGTTCTTCGGCCAGCGGCCGCTCCCAGTCGGTCATGGTGGTGCCGAGCTGGTGGCGCAGCAACTCACGGGCCGGGTGGCGCCAGAAGTCGACGAGCTGGGCGAGATCCAGCTGGACTGGGTCGAACTGGGCCGGGTCGAGCTGGGCGGGGTCGAGTGAGCTCATCGCGACACCGGGAGCTCCGAGCTGCTGTTGCCACAGCGGGAGTGCCGGTGGTGGCGGGGACAGTTCGGTGTCGCGACGGGCCCGCGCACCCGCCAAGGCCTCGACGTCGAAGCTGCGGGGCGATCCGGCCAGGAAGTTCTGTTCGGCCTGGGGCAGCAGGCTGTGCTGTTCGGAGGCCACGGGATGGTGCCGGTCCGCGGCCTCCACCAGGTCCAGCAGGGCGACCGGTTGGGGCAGGCCTTCGTTGGTGCGCGCGGAGCGGCCCTGGTGCACCACCACGAGCCGTTCGGTTGCGGCCAGCGTCGCGTCGAGCAGGTACTGCCGCGACCGGGCACGGGCCTCGGTTCGGGGATCACGGACCGGACGCGACAGGTCGTCACCGTCCCGGGCGGGCCGGGCGGGGAAGCGGGCGTCGTCGAGCCCGAGCACCACCACCACCCTGCGGGAGTGGAGGCCCAGGTCGGCCAGCGAGCAGACCAGCAGCGCCCCGCTGCCGTGGTTGGGTCGTCCGCGGCCGGGCTGTAGCAGCTCGTCGAAGAGCGCTCGCACGTCGCTGGTGCCCAGCAGGGCGGTGCGGGTGGCGGCCAGCTCGGCCAGGTCGGCGAGTTGCCGTCGGGCCGCGGCCAGCTGCCACCCCTGATCGGAGGGGTCGGCGGCGAGCAGGTCCAGGGCCTCTGAGAGGCGCTCGACCCAGACCTCGACGGGGGCGGGCTGGCGCCACTGCGCCACCAGCTTGCGGACCCGGGAGACGATCTCGGCGAGTTGTCCAGCGACGGTCACGTCGGAGCCGTCGACCTGCTCCAGTGGCAGGGCAGTGCCCAGCCACTGCAGGGGTTCTGCCCCCATGGCGATACCGGTGAGGATGCGCTCGACGCCGGCCAGCCAGGTGGACTGGCGCACCTGGCCCAGCCCGAAGGCAGCACGATGGCTGCCGTCCAGCCCCCAGCGCACCTCGGCCTGGTCCACCAGTCGCCGGATGCGCTCCTGATGGTCCTCCTCGAGACCGAACAGGGCCGCCACGGGTGAACTGGCACACAGGTCCACCAGCTGCTGCGCGGTGGCGCGGTCGCCAGCAAGCTCGAGCAGCTGGCGCAGCAGGTCGAAGACGGGATTGGGCTGTGCCAGCGAGGATGAGGCCAGCTGGACCCTCAGCCGGTGGCCGGGGTGCAGCCGCCGGCCCACCAGTGACTCGTCCAGGCCGAAGCTGGCGCGCACCAGCGGTGCGTAGTGCGCCAGGTCGGTGCAGGCGACGGCGACGTCACGAGGCTCCAGGGTCGGGTCGTCGTCGAACAGGCGGCACAGCACCTCGCGCAGCACCTCCACCTGACGGTCGGGCCCGTGCGAGGCATGGACCTCCACCCGGCCGTCCACCAGGGCCGTGCGGCCCTGTGGAGGGAGTACCTCGGTGCTGTCGGCCGCGGCCTGCCAGCGCTGTTGCCAGGTCCCTCGCACCCCCGCCCAACGGGCATCCAGCAGCTCGTCACCGCGCCGGGCGTCGAGGAACAGGACGGTGACGGGCGCGGCATCGGCCAGGGCGCGCACCAGTCCCTCGTCACTGGGACGGGCGGTGGTCGGGTCCACCACGTGCAGCGGAGCCCCCGTGGGCTGCTCGCGCAGCCGCTCGGCCAGGATCGTCCTGCGGCTCAACGGGTCGGGTGCGGGCAGCCGCTCGAGCAGCGCCTGCCAGACCATCGCTTGCCAGATCTGTGAGTCAGCGAGCGGCTGGCCCTCGGCATCGACGAGTTCGCCGCGGCGCCAGGACTCCAGCAGTTCCGGGGCGGTCTCCAGATAACGGTGGAGGAGCCGCGCGATCCGCTGGGCGGTGGCGATCCGACGGCCTGGGCGCAGCGAGTCGTCATCGCCCAGGTGGGCGGCCAGCGGTGCGAACCAGTCGCCCTTGGCCTCGGCCAGAACCTCGACCACAGCGAGGGTGAGGGCGCGGCGTCGCCACGGATCCCAGGCGGGGTCCAGGCCCAGCAGCTCGCTTTCGAGCCGTCGCCGCAAGCCCTGGAGGCTGACGAAGTCGATCCCGGCGCAGATCCCGGAGTTGTGGTCACCGGTGGCGGCACCCAGGCGCACGGCCAGTTCCTGGGCCAGGGCCCGCCGGGTGGCCGGGTCCTCGACGACCACGGTCTGGGGGGCGAAGGGGTCGGCCGGCGGGCGGCGCAGCCCCTCGACGAGCCGGTCGCACAGCACCGTCCAGTCGGGGCAGGTCACCAGTGCCAGACCGGGCTGGCCGGTGGACTGGTCGGCGGGGGCGGTGGTCGTGGTCGTCATCGTGGCTCCAACCCTAGGACGGCGTTGTGACAAAAATGCGCTGTGGCGGATTCGTGCGGCCAGCGTGCCGCCCGATCGGAGGCTGCGCAGGAGGGGGCGGGCCGTCGCGAACGGTTCCTGTCAGACCCGCCGACTAGGGTGGCAACGTGGCGAACTCCCTTGATCCGCAGGCAGTGCTGGCAGCCCTCGACCCCGAACAGCGGGAGGTGGCGACCACCTTCGATGTGCCGGTCGCGGTGATCGCCGGCGCCGGGACGGGCAAGACGAGAGCCATCACCCACCGGATCGCCTACGGGGCACACACCGGCGCACTCGACCCGCGCTCGGTGCTGGCTGTCACCTTCACCACGCGTGCGGCTGGCGAGATGCGGGGCCGCCTGCACGAGCTGGGCGTGGGCCAGGTGCAGGCCCGCACCTTCCACTCCGCCGCCCTGCGCCAGATCCAGTACTTCTGGCCCAAGGCCTACGGGGTCGAGCTGCCGCAGGTCAGCGACCGCAAGCTGTCACTGGTGGCAGAGTCCGCCTCCCGCCACGGCCTGAGCGTCGACACCGGACTGCTGCGCGACCTCGCCGGCGAGATCAGCTGGGCCAAGGTCTCCAATGTGACGGCGGGGGAGTATCCCGCGATCGCGCGCGCGGCCCATCGTGAACTGGCCTCGGCAGATCCAGAGACGGTGGCACGCGTCTTCACCGGCTACGAGGCCGCCAAGCGCACCCGCGGCCAGATCGACTTCGACGACATCCTGCTGTGTGCCGCCGCGCTGCTCAGCGAGCACGACGAGATCGCGGCCCAGGTGCGCAGCCAGTACCGCCACTTCGTCGTCGACGAGTACCAGGACGTCTCGCCGCTGCAGCAGACGCTGCTCAACCTGTGGGTGGGCGAGCGGCGCGACCTGTGCGTGGTGGGCGATCCGCACCAGTCCATCCACGCCTTTGCCGGGGCCCGTGCCGACTTCCTCACCAGCTTCGCCGCCGAGCACCCCGGCACCAAGGTGGTGCGGCTGGTGCGTGACTACCGCTCCACCCCGCAGGTGGTGGGCCTGGCGAACAAGGTGATGATGCCGTCTCGTGCCGCCCGCCTGGCGGCCGCCGCGACGGGTCGTGCCCAGCTGGGCGGGGTGCGTCTGGAAGCACAGCTGCCCAAGGGGCCCGAGGTGGAGTTCGGCTCCTTCCCCGAGGAGGCCGACGAGGCCCGCCACATCGCGCAGTGGCTGAAGCAGCGCCACCAGGAGGGCGTCGAGTGGCGCGAGATGGCGGTGCTCTTCCGGATCAACGCGCAGTCCCCGACGCTGGAGGCCGCCCTCTCGCAGCTGGACATCCCCTACCTGGTGCGCGGCAGCGAGAAGTTCTACGAGCGGCCCGAGATCAAGCAGGCCCTGGCCTCGTTGCGAGCGGCGCTGCGGGCCGAGCCGGAGGGCCCCGGCCTGCCCCTGCTCAAGGACGTGCTGTCCGGGGTCGGGTGGGCCGAGGACCCGCCGGAGGGTTCGGGTTCGGTGCGCGAGAAGTGGGAGTCACTGAACGCGCTGGTGGACCTGGCGCGTGAGGTGACCGTCGAGAATCCGGAGTTCGGGCTGGCGGAGCTGGCCGAGGCGCTGGCACAGCGGGCAGCACTGCAGCAGGCCCCCATCAGCCAGGGCGTGACCCTGGGCACCCTGCACGCCTCCAAGGGGCTGGAGTGGGAGGCGGTGTGCCTGTTCGGGATCCAGGAGGGCACGCTGCCCTTCGTGCTGGCCACCACCGACGAGCAGGTGGCCGAGGAGAAGCGCCTGCTCTACGTGGGCATCACCCGGGCCCGCCGCCACCTGTCGATCACCTGGAGCCGATCGCGCACCGGCGGACGCGGCAGTCGGGGACCTTCCCGCTTCCTCGACGGACTCACCCCCGCCTCGCTGGCCAAGCAGGCCGAACAGCAGGCGCCCCGCCGAAAGCGCAGTGCGCGCAGTGCCCAGTCGCAGAACTGCCGGGTCTGCGGCAAGGGCCTCACCAACGGTGCCGAACGCAAGATCGGGCGCCACGAGGGCTGTTCCTCGGACTATGACGAAGAGCTGCTCGCCCGGCTGAAGGCCTGGCGCAAGCAGGTGGCCCAGGCCGGCGGCATGCCCGCCTTCGTGATCTTCACCGACGCCACCCTCGTGACCATCGCCGAGACCCTGCCGGCCGACGAGCAGGCGCTGCTGCGGGTCCCGGGCGTGGGACGTACCAAGATGGAGCGCCACGGCGCCGACCTGCTGCAGATCGTGGCGGGCGAGACCCCCGAGGGGATGCAGCAGACCCTGACCGGCGCCTGACCCGAGCCAGCGGTGAAAGCCCTTGTCAAAAATTGGTTGCGGGAACCGGCGCCGCAGCATAGATTCTTCACCACCAGCCATTCGGGTCCCCCGGATGGGGCACACGACGAGAGGAGGCGAGCAGCGATGAACACGATCCAGGCCATGACGTGCTTCGGCACCTCCCCGGCGAAGACCAGCCACCCGCTGTTCGTCCGACCCGGTGAGCAGGCAGCCACCGACGTCACCCGCCCCGTTCCCCTCATGGACTCCTGAGCGCGATCCACCTCGCCAGGCCGTGCAGCCGGGAACACCCCGGATTCGCACGGCCTTCGTCGTTTCCGGGACCACCGCCCCAACGGCCCAGGAGTTCCACGAATGACCACCATGTTCGACCCGATCACGGTGCCCCTGTCGCTCGCCGCGTGCACTGCGCATGACCCGACCCTGTTCTTCTCGGACGACATGCTTCAGGTGCAACGCGCCAAGCAGGTCTGCGCCACCTGCCCGGTGCGCCGTCAATGCCTCGACGGGGCCCTGGAGCGCGCCGAACCGCACGGAGTGTGGGGTGGGGAGCTCTTCGATGCTGGACGGGTCATCGAACGCAAACGGCCAAGGGGTCGTCCGCGCAAGCACCCCCTACCCGACCAGGTGGCCTGCTGAGGCACCCCGCTGTTGCCGACTCACAGCTGCGGATGCCATCTGCACCCACAGTCCGGATGCACGCCGAAGCTGGCACGGCGGGGTGCGGGGTCGAACAGGTCGATGACCTCCACCCGGCCCTGCAGGCCCGACCCGTCGTCGACACCGCGTGCCAGCCAGCCCACCGCAAGCACCGCCCGGGCAGCCACCAGCCCGGTGATCGTCGGGTGGGGGCGGGCCCGGCGGCAGCCCAGGGCCGCCACGACCTGCGGCCAGGCGGTCTCCAATTGCCCGCGGGCCAGGTCGGCACATCCTTGGCAGGGCCCACGCCCCGGACGCACGAGCGGCCCGATTCGGCCCACGTCCCCATGGGCACCGAGCAGCAGGTGTGGGATGTCCTGGCGGACCAGTTCGGCCAGCAGCAGCCGGTCCGCCTCGACGGTGTCCGGCGCCACCAGCACCAAGTCCACCCCGCGTCCGGCCAGCTCCGCAACCTCGTCCACCCACGAGATGCGCGCCCGGTGCCGAGCTCGAAGGGCCCGCACCACAGCCTGCCCCTCGCTATTGCGTGCGAATGGATCCAGGCAGTCGAGCCGCCCCAGACCGCTACGCAAGAGCTCTTTGCACACCTGCCGTGCCAGGGGGCCACTGCCGGCCACCGCCAGGTGTAGACCGGTCCAGGCCTGTTCGGGGCGGGCCTTGACGACCATGCCCCGTCCGGCGAGGAGTTCCGAGACGGCTTCCTGCCGTTCCCGGTGGCGGGGATGGGCCTCGTCGAGGCCCGAGACCCTGACCCAAGTGGTCTCGTCGAGCCACCAGACGTCTCCGTGGTTGGTGGTGAGGTGTTCGCAACGGCTCCGGGCGCTCATGGCCGCAGTCTGCTGTGACCAGGAGGACACACACCAGAGCCAGCGGGCTACGGCCAACACCCGGACAACACCGGCTCGACACGCACGAGGGGGCGCACCATCACGGTGCGCCCCCTCGTCGACGTCGCTGGGACGTCAGGTCCTGACTGCTGCGATCACTTGGCCTTGCCGAGGATGCGGTTCAGGTTGGTGCCACACTCGGGGCACTTGGCCTTGGCCATGCGGGTGCCCTTGTCGTTCACGACGACATTGCCCGAGGCCTCACGCTTCGCCTTGCACTTGACGCAGTAGAACTCACCGCTGTAGGTCTCTTCGGCCACGATTTCCTCCTGGTTGATGTTGTCCGGCCGGCAGCCATGAAACAGGCGGCCACCGGGCTCGTCGTTCACTGTAGCCATGTCAGCAAGGATTGCGCCGCCTGAAGCGACCTGACGCGCCGTGCGGGGGCGCGATTTCGCCAGGCGCGCAGGCGGGGGCGCCGCAGCGGCGCCAGAGGCCATGGACACCAAGGGGCATGAAGAGGGCCCTCGGCGATCAAGATCATCTGCCTTCCCCTGCACATGATCGACCAGCCGAGGGCCTTGTGAGAAGGCTAGTCCACCCGCGATGGACCGTCAAGCCCTGGGGCTGCTCGTGTCCAGGGCTGTGCCACAGTGGAGGACATGGCGCAGAGGATCGACTTGGACGGCACCACGGTGGAGCTTCGCCGCAGCGCCCGGCGCCGACGCACCATTCAGGCCCGCCGGGAGGGCCAGGTCGTCGTCGTGATGCTCCCGACGGGCATGACCGCCGCCGAGGAGCTGCGCTGGGCCCGCACGATGGTGGCTCGGATGCGACGCCAGCAGGAGCGCCGCAGGCCCCCCGTCGGCGACGAGGCGCTGGAGGCCCGGGCCGAGCAGCTGGCCCGGGAACACCTCGATCCGGTGGTGGGTCACCCGGTGCGGCCGGTCTCGGTGCGTTGGGTCACCAACCAGAACCACCGCTGGGGATCCTGCACCCCCTCGGAGGGGACGATCAGGCTCTCCCACCGGCTGCAGCAGATGCCGGACTGGGTGGTCGACCACGTCCTGCTGCACGAACTGGCCCACCTCGTCGAACCCCACCACACCGAACGCTTCCACGAGTTGGCCGGTCGCACCCCGCACGCCGAACGGGCCGCCGGCTACCTCGAGGGATGGAGCGCCGCCGACGGCGGGGCCCCGGGCGGCGACGAGATCGACGGCGACTGACCGCTCAGGACTCCTCGCCCGAGCGCCCCTCCTGCTCGAGCAGCTTGGCCAGTTCGGCATCCAGATCGTCGGCCTCGGGACGTGTGCTCTCGCCGCTGACATAGCCCAGCGGGTCGTCCAGGTCGTCCGCGGTCGGCATCATGTCCGGGTGCTGCCAGACGGCGTCACGGCCACCGACGCCTCGATCGGCGGTCAGCGCGGCCCAGAGGTTCGCGGCATCGCGGACGCGCCGTGGACGCAGCTCCAGGCCCACCAGCGACTTGAGCACCTCCTCTGCCGGGCCACCGGCGGCCCGGCGGCGACGCACCGCCTCGGCCAGCTGGGAGGAGTTCGGCATCCATCGCGCGGTGGCCTGGGCGACGACCTCGTCCACCCATCCCTCGACCAGCGCCAGCACCGTCTCCAGCCGGCCCAGGATCTCCACCTGCTCGGCCGTCTGGGTCGGCTCGAAGAGGTTGCCCTGCAGCTTCTCGCTGATCTGCTGCATCTTCTCCGGCGTCATCTCGCCCATGTCGTCGATGTCGATGGCACTCTCCAGGGCCGACGCGTCGATGGTGATCTCCCGTGCATAGTGCTCGACCATCGCCAGCATCTGCGGCGCCAGCCAACCCACCTGGTGGAAGAGTCGCTGACGGGCGGTCTCGCGCAGCAGCAGGTAGAGCAGCACGTCCTGGTCGGCTACCTCGAGCCCCTCGCTGAAGGCAGCCACATTGGTGGGCAGGATGCTCGCCCGGGCCTGCTCCATCAGGTGGAATCCGGTCTCGGAGCCGGTCACCACCTGGGTGGACAGCTTCGCGATCGCCTGGGCCAGCTGCATCGAGTACATCGCGCCCGCCGCCTGACGCAGCATCGGCTGCATCATCGCGCCGAAGGCACCCAGTTCGGCGGGCATCTGGCCCATCTGGCCGCCCATCATGTTGCCCATGGCACTGGCGATGTTGCTCACGATCGGCTCGGTCATCTTCTCCCAGGCCGGCATCGTCTGCTCGATCCACTCGGCCCGGCTCAGGGCGGCTGCACCGCGGGGCAGCTCCCCGAAGTCACATGCCTCGTCAAGCCACAGGTTGGCCAGGCGCTCGGCATCGGCCACCTCGCGCTGCTGCTGGCTGGTGGTGCTCGGATCGGGGCCCAGGCTGGCGGCCACCTGGCGGGCGGCGTGGCGGGTGCGCTCCCAGTTCACGCCGGAGCCCTCAGAAGTCTGTTGGCTGAAGGCGCCCATCTGCTGCTGCAGCCGGGCCATCAGCTGGTTGAGGTCCATCTGTCCGCCCGGTCCGGTCGGGATGCCGAGCTGGCGCAGGATCTCGCTGAGGGGATCGTTCGGCTGGTCGTCGCGCGGTGCTCCGGTCGAATCGCTCATGGTGCCATTGAACCGCACGGCACAAGCCCGGTGAAGGTCCCATGGCTGGACGCGTCGGGTGGGGCGGGCTGTGCGCGCACGGGTAGGGTGGCCGCCATGACCCGCCAGACCTGGACCGCCATTGTCTCCGCGGTCTGCTTCGTGGGGCTGGCCCTGCTGCTCGCCCTGCTGCCCGTTCCCTTCGTCAGTTGGGGGCCCGGCCGCACCCTCGACCTGCTCGCAACCGACGACGACGGCGTCCCGGCGGTCCAGGTCGAAGGCCTCAAGACCTACCCGACCACCGGGAAGCTGCGAATGACGACGGTCTCGGTGACCCGCGTCGACTCCTCGCTGAGCCTGCCCGAAGCCCTCTACTCCCACGTGGCACCCAAGCATGACGTGCTGGCGCGCGAAGTGGTCTACCCCCCGAGCAAGTCGGCCGACCAGGTGCGCAACGAGGAGGTGGCCATGATGGTGGACTCCCGTTCCGATGCCGTGGTCGCCGCCCTGCGGGCCGGGGGGCAGCCGGTGCGCCAGATGCCGCTGGTGGAGTCCGTCGGAGTGGCGGGGCCGTCCTATGACCGCCTCCAGCCCGGCGACCTGATCGAGCGCGTCGACCAGACCGTCGTCCAGCGGCCTGCCGATGTGGAACGCCTGGTGGCACGCCACCAGGTGGGTGACCCGGTGGTGCTCGGGGTGCTGCGCGACGGCCAGAGGCGCGACGTCACCGTCACCACGGCCTCGTCCAATGAGGACAAGAAGGTCCCGGTGCTGGGCATCAGCACTGTCAATGGCTACAAGTACGCCCCCGAGGTTTCCTTCGGCGTGGATGAGCAGGTGGTGGGCCCCAGCGCCGGGCTCGGCTTCGGCCTGGCCATCTATGACCAGATCACCCAGGGGGACCTGCTGGGCGGCCACGACGTGGCCGTGACCGGCCAGATCATGGCCGATGGCACGGTTCAGCCCATCGGCGGCGTGCAGGAGAAGGTGGCGGCCGCCGAGCGCGCGGGCTCGGAGCTCTTCCTGCTGCCGCGCGCCAACTGCACCGACCTGACGGGGATGCGCAGCAGCCTCGAGCTGGTGCCGGTCGAGACCCTCTCCCAAGCGGTCAAGATCCTCACCGACTGGCGCGCTGGAGTCGACCCGGCGACCCTTGCCCACTGCTGACCCACCTACGCGCCACACCTTTATGACCCGTCCACACCCGCATGACAAGGACCCTCGATGAGCGAGAAGCACCAGCCCAGCACCCAGCCCGACGCAACCGAGGGCGCCCAGGACCAGCCGGAGGCGCTGATCGCTGCCCTGGTGGAGATCGAGCGCCACGTCGGACAGTCCGGATGGGACCAGCCCGCCCGCCTGTTCGCCCTGGTGCGCACTGCAGACCTGGTGGCCGCCGAGCCCCACCTGGCTGACCAGCTCACCGTCACCAGCGAGGACGCCCTGAGCTCGATCGAGCAGGAGGACTTTCGTGACGGGGAGGACCTGATGACCACCCTGGCCCAGATCGGCTGGTCCGAGAGCGTCCATGGCTGCGCCCTTGCCCTGGAGCGCACCTTCCTGCCCGCCGGACTGGAGGACCAGATCCCGGCCAATCCCGACGAGGCGGCGCGCTTCGTCGCCAAGCATCCCCAGCGCCAGGACGTCCGCGTGGTGGTGGGGTCGCTGCGCGACGGCAGCAGCCACGGGCTGGCCCGCCTGGTCAGCGAGCCCGACGAACTCCTCGGCGGGACCCAGCTGGTCCCCGCCCTGGCAAGCGCCCTGGCCCGGACCCTGGCCTGAGCAATGAGCACCGCACAGCCGACAGCCGGCCGGCCCCGCCCGTCCCGCTCCAACCCGCGCCGCCCGGCCCGTGAGAACGCGCCCCTGGCGGCCGTCCTGGCCCTGATGGCCGTGGGTCTGCTGGTGATGCTCGGCTCCCGACTGTGGACCGACTGGCTGTGGTTCACCCAGCTCGACGTCGGCCAGGTTTTCCGCACCAGGCTCGGCACCGGGGTACTGCTCTTCGTCGCCTGCGGCGGGTTGATGACGGCCTGCACGGCCCTCAACCTGCGCCTGGCCCACCGGATGCGCCCACGTACCCGCAGCGGCGGCTCACCACTGGTCGGGCAGACCCGGGCGCTGGTGGACCGCAGCCACCGCCTGGTGATCCTGGGAGTCTCGGTAGTGCTGGGCCTGGCCAGCGGACTGGCCGGTTTCCTGCAGCGCGACGTCTTCCTGGCCTGGCGCCACGCAACGCCCTTCGGCCGGACCGAGCCGTGGTTCGGAAAGGACGTCGCCTTCTACGTCTTCGACTACCCGTGGTGGCGCTTCGTGCTGTCCCAGGCCTTCTGGATCGCAGGGGCAAGCCTGTTCGCGGTCCTGCTGGCCCACCTGATGCTGGGCGCGCTGCAGTCCTTCACCGTCAGCACCACGCCCACGGGCCAGACGGTGGTCAGTCGCCGGCCAACCCAGTTGGGCCAGGGCGCCCAGGCCCACCTGTCGGTGCTGGGGGCGGTGCTGATGGTGCTGATGGCCATCTCCTGCTGGCTCGACCGCTACGGCTATGCGGTCACCAACAACTGGCTCTTCACGGGCATCGGGCACACCGACATGAGCGCCCGCGTGGTGGCCAAGGAACTGCTGGCCCTTGTCTGCCTGCTGGTCGCGGCGCTGCTGGCGGCCAATGCCCGGATGCGCCGTTGGAACATTCCTGTCCTGGCCCTGGTGCTGCTGCTGGTCTCGGCCGTGCTGGTGCAGGGCATCTACCCGGCGATCGTGCAGCGCTTCGACGTCCAGCCCAAGGGCCCGGCGCGGGAGCGCGCCTACATCGCACAGAACATCGCCGCGACCCGCGATGCCTATGACCTGTCCGACGTGGAGGTCACCCAGGACCATGACGTGACCACGACCGTCTCGGCTGGCCAGCTCAAGGCCGATGCCACCGCACTGCCCGGCATCCGCCTGGTGGACCCGGCCCTGATCGGACCCACCTTCGAACAGCTGCAGCAGGTGCGCGGCTACTACTCCTTCCCCGAGGTGCTGGACGTCGACCGCTACACGCTGGACGGCCACTTCACCGACGCGGTGGTGGCGGCCCGCGAGATCAATGCCGACGAGATCCCCGACAAGAGCTGGACCAACCTGCACACCGTCTACACCCACGGCAACGGTGTCGTGGCGGCCTATGGCAACCGCCGCCAGGCCAACGGCGAGCCGGAGTGGATCGCCCGCGACATCCCCACCGTCGGCAAGCTGGAGGAGACCCAGTCGCGGATCTACTTCGGCGAGCGCACCAACACCTATGCCGTGGTCGGCGCGCCCGAGGGCACCGAGCCGGTGGAGCTGGACACGCCCGGGGGCGGTGCCAAGGGCTCGAACGAGACCCGCAACACCTATGACGGCAAGGGCGGCGTCGGCATCGGGAATCCGCTGATCAGGGCGCTGTACGCGATCCGTTTCGGTGACCCGAACCTGGTGCTGTCGACCGATCGTGTCAATGAGGCCTCGCGGATCCTCTACGACCGCACCCCGCGGGAACGTTTGCAGAAGGTGGCGCCCTGGCTGACGCCCGACTCCGACATCTACCCGGCGGTGGTCGACGGACGCATCGTGTGGGTGGTCGACGCCTACACCACTTCGGCCACCTACCCGAACTCCAACCGGGTGGACCTGCGCCAGGCCACCAGTGACTCCCAGACCAGCGTGCAGCAGCAGCCGCGGCCGGTGAACTACCTGCGCAACTCGGTCAAGGCTGTCGTGGATGCCGGCGACGGCACCGTCACCCTGTACCAGTGGGACGAGTCGGACCCGGTGCTGCGGACCTGGCAGAAGGTCTACCCGGGGCTGGTGCAGCCGAAGGCGAGCATCCCCGCGAGCCTGCTGGAGCACATGCGCTACCCGGCTGACCTGTTCAAGGTGCAGCGCGAGGTGCTGGGGCGCTACCACTCGACCAATCCCGACACCTGGTTCCAGCAGTCGGACCTGTGGGCGGTGCCCAATGACCCGGTCTCCAATGACGGGCGCAAGGAGGCCCCCAACTACCTGTCCATCAAGTGGCCGGGGGACCGCGAACCCGTCTTCAGCCAGAGCTCGGCCCTGGTGCCCCGGGGGCGTGAGAACCTGGGCGCCTTCATGGCGGTCAATGCCGATGCCTCGCACGAGGACTACGGCCGTATCCGGGTGCTGGAACTGTCCGACCGCCAGCAGGTGGCCGGCCCGGGCCAGACCTTCAATGCGATGAACACCGACGAGACGGTCGCCTCGAAGCTGCGTCCCTACCTGATGCAGGGCTCGGCCCAGGCCCATTTCGGAAACCTGCTGACCATCCCGGTGGGCGGCGGACTGCTCTACGTCTCACCGGTCTACACGCAGCAGTCCACCACCACCGGCGGCTACTTGGTGCTGCGTTTCGTGGTGGTGCGCTTCGGCGAGCACATCGGCATCGGCAGCACCCTGCAGGAGGCGCTGGACAGCGTCTTCCAGGGTGACGCGGGCGCCTCCACCGGGGAGGGGAGCGGTGGCGGGAAGTCGTCCGAGGCGCCGCGGCAGGACGGCACTCCTCCCACCGAACAGGCCACCGCGCAGGAGCTGCTGAAGCAGGCGGCGGATGCCTTCTCGGCGGCCGACAAGGAACTGGCCAAGGGCGACCTGGCCGCCTATGAGAAGCAGATGGACCTGGCCCGGAAGAAGGTGGCCCAGGCCGAACAGGCGCTGCGCTGAGCCCTCAGCTGACCTCGAGCTCCTGCACGACGAAGCCTGCCTCGGCCAGTGGCTCCCGCAGGGCTGCCGCGTCGCCAACCAGGACGACGTGGCTGTTCTCGGGGCGCACGACCGCGCGGTAGGCGGCGCTGGCGCTGGCCGGGCCCACCTGGCCGATGCGGGTGAAGTGCAGGTTGACGAAGTCTGGGTCCCATCCGGCCGCGGCCAGGGTGGCGGCCTGGCTGGCGATGGCCGAGGCCGTGTCATAGCGCAGCGGCGCCACGCCCAGCTGCTGGTTGACCGCGTCGGCCACCTCCTCGGGGCTGAAGTCCTCGGTGAGTTCCATGATGCGCAGGCAGTCGAGCACGGCCTGGGCGGCCACCTCGGTGCGCACACTGGTGGAGACCGCCCAGGTGCCGCCCAGGCGGGCGGGGGAGACGGCGAAGTGGACGCCGTAGGTGTAGCCCTTGCGCTCGCGCAGCTCGGTGTTCAGTCGGCTGCCGAAGCTGCCGCCCATGGCGCTGGCGGCCACCTGCAGCGGTGCGAAGTCGAGGCTGGTGCGGTCCAGGCCGATGCCGCTGACGCGGATCTCGGTCTGCACGCTCTCGGGCCGGTCCACCAGGTGCACGATGCGTCCCTGGTCGGTGGAGGTCGGGGCTCCGGCCGGGGTGGGGACGACGTGCAGGGCCCGGCCGCCGGGGGCCTTCCAGCCGCCGAAGCACTGTTCGACCAGGGCGTCGACGCCCTGGTCGAGGTCACCGGCGACGACCAGGGTCGAGCCCTGGGGTCCCCAGTGGCGCTCGTGGAAGCTGCGCACCAGTTCGCCGGTCACGGCACGGACGGTCCGGGCGACGCCGCCCTGGGGCCGTGCCTCGCGGCAGGAGGGGTCGAAGAGCACCTGGCGCACGGCCAGGGCCGCCACCGACGAGGGGCGGGCCAAAGTCTGCTCGATCTCGGACAGTCGCAGCGCCACGTGGCGTTCCACGTCGGCATCGGCCAACGTGGGGGACTGGACGATCTCGGCGAACAGGGGCAGGGCCTGGGCCAGGCGGGTGCTGGGCATCTCCACCGAGCAGATGGTGGCTGATGCCGAGGCCCCTCCCTCAGAGGCGGCGCCGGCCGACTCGAGGGCATCGATGATCGACTGCCCGGGGTGCTCGCGGGTGCCCTCGTCGCTGGCTCGCAGGGCCATCGTGGCGATGCCCTCCAGTTCGGGCACCTCGACGGTCAGGGGCAGGTCGAGGACCAGGGCGGCGGTGACGACGTGCTGGCCGGGCAGGTGGAAGGCCCACACCTGCAGCCCGTTGTCGAGCACCCGCTGCCGGGCCGTGGGGAAGGTCCACGGCTGCGCAGCGGTGATGGCGGGGCGGGGCAGTGGCGTGGTGGGGTCGATGGTCTGGCTCATGCCTGCTCCTGCGGGGTCTGGCTGGGGCTGGGAAGGTAGTGCAGCGAGCTGCGCTGCTCGGGGGCGAGCCAGCGTCGTGCCGCCTGCTGCACCTGCTGGGGTGTCAGGGCCACGAGCTCGGCGAGGTGGGTGTTGAGCCGGCCGGGGTCGCCGTACAGGGTGGCGAAGGAGCCCAGGGCATCGGCGCGGGAGTCCACCTCGGCGAGCTCGCCGAGCCATTCGCGCTCGAAGGAGGCATTGGCCCGGTCGAGCTCCTCGGCGGTGACCGGCTCGTCGAGCAGCCGTTGGACCTCGGCGACGACGAGCTCCTCGAGCTCGTCGAGGCTGTGGCCGTCGCGCGGCCGGGCGGAGACCAGGGCCAGCGAGCTTCCCTGTGCCAGGTCGAGCTGGGAGGCGCCGGCTCCCTCGGCCACCTCGGCCTCGCGCACCAGGCGCTTGCGCAGCCGGCTGGCCGGGCCGCCGCCGAGCACCGTGAGGGCCTGTTCGACGGCCAGGTGGTCGGGGTGGCCGAGGTCTGGCGTGCGCCAGCCCAGGTGGAGGGTCTCGCGGGGCACCTCACGCACCACCTCGAGGCGCGGCACCCCATGGTGGGGTTCCAGCGGGGCGGCACGGCGACGTTCGGGTGCCGGGAGCGTCGGGAGGTGGCCGAAGTACTTCGCGGCGAGCGCGAAGGCCTGCTCGGCCTCGACGGCACCGGCCAGGGTGAGCACCGCATTGGAGGCCCGGTACCAGGTGGCGAAGAAGTCGCGCACGTCGTCCAGGGTGGCCGCGTCGAGATCCTCCATGGAGCCGATGGTGGGGTGCGCGTAGGGATGGTCCTCGGGGAAGTTCAGCGCCAGCAGCAGGTGCAGCTGGTCGCCGTAGGGCACGTTGTCGTAGCGCTGCCGCTTCTCCTCCTTGACTACCTCGCGCTGGGTGTCCAGGTTCTCCTGGCTGACGTCGAGGCTGGACAGCCGCTCGCTCTCGAGCCACAGGGCCAGCTCCACTGCACCCGGCGGGACGGTCTCGAAGTAGTTGGTGCGGTCGAAGCTGGTGGTGGCATTGACGGTGCCGCCCACGGCCTGCAGTGCCGCGAGGTGCTCGCCCGAGGCCACCTGCCGCGAGCCCTGGAACATCAGGTGCTCGAACAGGTGCGCGAAGCCGCTGGCCCCCGTCTGCTCGTCGGCCGATCCGACGTGGTACCAGATGTTCACCGCGACGGCGGGGCTGGTGGGGTCGGGGTTGACCACCACGCGCAGGCCATTGGCCAGGGTGCGCTCGATGATCTCGTACTGCAGCGTCGGGTCTTTCGGCATACCCACCAGCGTGCCACAGCCCAGCGGAGGGGGCCGATGGCCACATGCGTCGGGCGTCCGGGGTGGTGGAGGGTGACTCAGGCCAGTCCCGGGGGCAGGGTGCGAGGTGGGGCGCACGAAAAAGTGCCGCCGGCCAGATCACGATCTGGCCGGACTCC
>NZ_JBHWOO010000072.1:0-35922 GCF_043424415.1 Luteococcus sp.
CGGGGCGTGCGGATCAGCATGCAGACATTGTGGCCCGTGCGCACGAGACCCGTCGGGCAGACTGGGCGGGTGAAGATCCTGGCCGACGTCGACACCGGCATCGACGATGCCTGCGCCCTGCTCCAGCTGTGTGGACTGCCCGACGTGGAGCTGATGGGCGTCACCACCACGTCGGGCAACACCACCGCGTCACAGGCGGCGCTGAACACCCTCGCGGTGCTCGACGTGGCGGGCCGGCCCGAGGTGGAGGTGTGCGTCGGCACCCCCGAACCGTTGGTGCGGCCCCTGGCCACCACGCCCGAGACCCACGGCCCCGGGGGCATCGGTTACGCCGCCCTCGACGACCTGGGAATCCGTCTGTCGACGCGCCCCTGGCTGGAGCTGTGGCGCGAGGTGCTGGAGGCGCACCCGGGAGAGGTGACACTGCTGGTGACGGGCCCGACGACCAACCTCGCCCTGGCGCTGCGCGAGATTCCGAACCTACCCCGACTGGCACGGCGCATCGTCATCATGGGCGGCTGCTTCTGGCACCTGGGCAACACCACCCCGACGGCGGAGTGGAACACCTGGTGCGATCCCGATGCGGCCAAGAAGGTCTGCGAGGCCTTCGAGGGGCTGCCCGAGCAGCAGTTGCCAATCTGGTGCTCCACCGACCAGACCGAGCGCATCGAGTACCGCCCGGAATTCCTCGACGATCTCCTGGTGTCGTGTGGGACGTCGCCGCTGGGTTATTCCGCCAGTCGTCGTCGGGTCAAGGAAGCCGAGGCCAGGACGGGGCACCGCGCCCTGGACCTGCTCACCGACGCCCTGCGCTTCTACTTCGAGTTCCACCACGACTACGACCAGGGCTACGTCGCCCACCTGCACGACCTGTTCGCCGCGCAGGTGGCAGCCGAGGTGGCGACGGTCGAGCTGGCGACGACCGTGATGGACGTCGAGGCCAGCTCCGACCTGTTGCGGGGCACGACGGTGCGCGACAACCGGCAGGTCTGGGGCCGTCGCCCGAATGCCCGGGTGGTGGTCGACTGCCGCCCCGACGAGGTCTTCGCCACCTTCGCCGGTGGCCTGCAGCGGCTGGTGGCCGGCTGAGACGGTGCGGCGCCGGCCCCCTTGCGAGAGGGTCGGCGCCGCCGGTGTGGTGGCCGGGTGCTGCGTCAGAGCCCCAGCAGGGGTCGCAGCTCGTCAACTCCGGCCACGACGCGCTCGGGCGCGAGGCCGAGCGACACGAAGGCCTCGGCGTCGAAGAGTCCCGTGGTGACGGCCACGAAGTCCAGTCCGGCCTCGTCGGACGCCTGGGCATCCATCAGCGCATCGCCCACATAGGTCACGTGGTCGACGCCCTCGCGTGCCAGCTGGTCCAGCGCGGCGTCGAAGACGCGCGGGTCGGGCTTGTGGTGGCCGGTCACGTCGGCCCCGTGCACCAGGGCCAGACGCGGCATCGGGAAGCCGCAGCCTTCCAGGTCGGCCAGCGCCATGTCGGTGTTGGTTGAGGTCACCACGCCGACCGCGACGTCCTGGTCGAGGAGCCCCTCGACCAACTCGACTGCTCCCGGCACTGGAAGTTTGCGGAAGCGCTCGGCCGAGGCCTTGTTGGCGGCCCGCATCGCCTCGACGGTGTCGGCGTGCTGGTAGAGCAGGCCGATCATCTCGTCGAAGGACTTGCCCCAGTGCTCGGCCAGGGTGGCGTCGTCGAGCGTGATCCCGTAGGACTCCAGGGCGACGTGGCGGTGGTGGGCCCACTTGACCTCCCGCGTGAGCAGGAGGGTGTCGTCCATGTCGAACAGGACGGCGCGGCTCACAGGGCCACCTGACGGCCGTGTGCCATCTCGTAGGTGGGCTCGACGCGCTTGAGGTACTTGATCACCTGCAGCGTGATCGGCACGACGCAGATCTCCACGAGCACCTTGTAGAAGTAGCCGGTGACGGTGTAGTTGGTCAGCTCGGCCAGGGTGATGGTGCCGGCGAAGGCGATGGTGCAGAACAGGGTGGTGTCCACCAGCTCGCCCAACAGTGTGGAGGTGATCAGGCGGAAGGCCACCTGGCGTTCGGCGAAGCGGCGCTTGAGGCGCACCACCACCAGCGAGTTGAGCAGGTTTCCGGCGAGGTAGCCGGCGAACCCGGCCAGCGCGATGCGGGTGGCCGGGGCCAGCACCTGGTCCCACGCCTCGAAGCCCTCCACGGGCGTGGTCCAGCCGACCACCTTGTAGGTGGCCGCGGCCAGGAAGGTCATGGCGAAGCCGGTCCAGATGGCACGCTTGGCGCGCTGCCAGCCGTAGACCTCGGTCATGATGTCGCCGACGACGTAGCTGAGGGGGAAGAGGAAGGCTCCGCCGTCGAAGATGAGCGGGCCACCGCCGGCGAACAGGTCGCTGATGACCGGAACGGTAGGGCCGACGAAGAGCTTGGTGGCGGTGACGCCGGAGATCAGCAGCAGGCCGACGAAGACGGCCACCACGATGTCGTAGTAGGTGTGGGGGACTCGGGCGTACTCGACGCCCTGTCCAGAGGCGGGCTCGGCCGCGGTGTCAGTGGAAGTGGTCACAAGCCGTCATCCAACCATTCGGGGGCGCCTGACGGGCAACTCGTCCACGATCGCGTCGGGGTCAGCTGCTGAGGCCGGATTGGACGGCGTCTGGCGTGCGCGGTGGAAAATCAGTGGCGCTCCCCGCCTGCACGGGAGGACGGTTGGGCGTATGGACACTGCGAAGGTCATCGCCCGCCACGTGCTGGATGAGCCGAAACCAACCCCGAGTGGCTGGACGCTGGACTCCTTGGAGCAGGTGGGGGAGCAGGACTTCAATCGGGTGATGCTCCGGGCCAGTGATGGTGACCCCTACGACACCAGCACCCCGGAGAGCGCTGAGGCGGATTCTCGCGAGTTGGTCGAGGCGGCGGGGGGCCAGTTCGATCCGCGAGGGTGGTATCTCGTCCGGGACGACCGTGGCGACGTCGGTGTCGTCCTGCCGCAGGTCTTCCCTGACGAGCCAACCACCGGCACCTTGTTCTATGTCGCCGTGGTGCCCGAGCGCCGAGGAGAGGGACTGGGCCGGGCCTTGCACCGGTTCGGCCTGTCCGAGCTGGCCAGGCGCGGGGCCAAGGCCTACGTCGGTTCCACCGATGCGACCAACGAGCCCATGATCGCGATCTTCACCGCCAACGGCTGCAGCCTCTCCTGAGAAGCCAGCTGGAGTCGGACGTCAGTCGGCACCGTCGATGGTTTGCCTGCGGGCCGCAGATCCAGCGATTGCGTCTTCCAGGAGCTCGTTGCGGGTGGCGTCGTCCCGTCACCGGATACCCCTACCACGACGCGGAGCAGTAGCCGCCGCCCCAGACCTGACCATGTTCGTTGGGGGCAGCATGGGGATGTGTCCGTAGTGTCTAGCGGAGGCGTGCCATCAGCGCGACGAGGACGACGACATCCCAGCCTCGCGCTGCCGTGAGGATGGCTCCCAGTGGGATCGCGCCCGCCTCAGTCATGACCAGCCCAGTGGCGAAGTTCGGTGGTGGCGTCGAGACCAGGCGCAAGGCACCGGTGAGTGCGGCACCGTTCAGGACCACCGACACCGCCAGCGCCACGGGAAGCGCAGTGCCGACGCCGATAAGCAGTCCGGCGAGCACCAGTGAGTTCACGAGCGCCACCGTCGCGGCACACGAGCAGCTGGCAGCGTCCCAGGTCCAACCGGCCGGGAAGTTGCGGCGCGCTCCGCTGGATGATGCCATCACACGGCGCATCGTCATGGCGGCAGCCAGGATCGGCATCAAGACGACGGCCGGCCACGGCGCCAGCGACGGAGCTGCGGCCATGGCTGTCACGCAGCCCAGGTTGGTGACAACAAGCCCCACGACCAACAGCCAGGGCTGACGCAGGACGGCTCGTTGCACGTCGTACCAGGCCACTGCGCGTCGTCCACGTCCAAGGCCATGGAGGCGGTGGTGGGGATTTCGCGCGGTGCGGCGACTGACCAGGTCGAGGACCAGACCGGTGTCTGCGCCCTGTGCGCCACCAGTCAGGGCAGTGCGGCCGCGGGCGGCGCGAAGCAGGTCGTGACGTGACATGTCGCCCAGGCAGCGCCACGCCTGGAAGCCAGCCGTCATCACGAAGGCGACGAGGACAGTGACCAGGATCCACGCGGCAGTGGTGGTCGCCGCCATCAGCAGTGCCGTCAACACCGCGCCAGTGTGGGCGACGCCGAGACCCTGCTGGTTCAACAACATCATCAGGACCGCCGACATGGGTGTCAGGGCCACTGCCACCGTCCAGCCGAGCCCGGGCGACAGCGTGAGCCACGCAGCGAGGGCCAAGACGACTCCCGTGACCGCTGCAATCAGGAGCAATCGCCAGAAGGGCTGGTGCAGCCACTGCGCACGGTCCAGGCTGCCCGGCAGGATCCAGCAGACCTCGGCCGTGCTGACCACCAAGGGCCCCGCCAACCACGACACGAAGGCCACAGCCAGCCACGAGAATGTCACCACGCTGGCCATGACGGCGGGCATCAGGGGCGCAGCCACCACGACCAGGGGCAAGACCACGCCGGACATGAAAGAGCTGGCCATTGCGCCCAGCAACACCGCGGTGAACGCCAGGACGTACCAGTCCGCGGCGCTACGTCCACGGGAACGCCGTCGTACCCGAAGCCACCACCGCACATCGCTGGCCAAAGTCGAGCGCTCCATGCCGAAACCATAGGGCCGCTCGGCATCCCATCGGCAGATCCAACGCTCGGCACTGCTCGGACAGACATTCACCCACCTGCCATTGGCCAGAGTGGATGCATGCCAGTGAGGAGTCAGTCAGCGGGTGTGATCTGGGTGTCGAAACCTGCGTCGCGGATGGCCTTCACGATGGCTTCTGCCTGGGCCATGGTGTCGACGACCACCTCGTAGCGCTCCCCGGTCGTGGTCGAGAGGTCGACCCGTGCCTTTCCGCCGGTGTTCAGTCGAACACCGTGGGGGGATGTCGCCCTGCCGACGACGAACCAGTTGAGCAGACCACGATTGTGGCCGTCATCCTCACAGGCCGAAACGCTGGCGACGTGGCTCACCTTGACCGAGCGGCGATAGAACGGGGCGCTCAAGGCGATAATGCCCGAGGCTTGATCCACCTCGACCGTGATCGCCTGACCGAGGGATGCGAACCGGTTTCCCTTTGCCTTGATGTGCACATTCATCCTGGGCTCCTGTGGGATGGTCTCTCCGGAGGCGCGGCGGGACAGGGCATGCAGGATGTCGGCCTCGGTGATGCCGTGCTTGAGAGTCGATGGGTTGATCTTCACGCGACGTACGCGCGAATGGCCGCGGATCACGTCAGAACGGCTGGTCTCTTCTTGCTCAGCACGGGCATCCAATGCTCCGACGAGCGAGTCATCGAGGCGCACAGGCACCACCCGGGCAGGACCTTCGCTCTTGGGCTTGCGACCGCGTTTGCGAAGGGCGTCGACGTCATAGCCACGCTGCGCCTCGTCGGCCCACCCCTGGATCAGCTCCTCAGTGACAGGCACGCCATTGATCGTCTCCATGCGAAAACTGTACTGCGAAACATGACGGCGCCAACGGGCTGTGAGCCGCGGGAAACTGACTGCTCGAGTACTGTTTCGCCCCCCCCGGCACCATCGCAGGCGGGGCTGTCGCGGAACATCTGCGCCTCCGCGCGTCACTCGTGCGGGGCGGAAGCCTGGGGACGCCAACTTTGCGTCATGTCACTGCCTCAGAACTGCGGCCGCGGATCGTCTACCAGGCGGCTGAAGAGGACGAGGTCGACCGTGCCGTCGTGCGTGTGGCCGGCACGTCGCAGGGTGCCTTCCTCGATGAACATCGCCCTGCGGGCCGTGGCCAGTGATGCCTCGTTTCCGGTGGCGACAAGGACCTCGACTCGGCCGATCCCTTGCGTGTCGAGTGCCCAGTCGGTGATGGCGGCGAGGGCTCGCGCGGTGATTCCGCGGCCACGAGCCCACGGTCCGAGCCAGTAGCCGGCCTCAGTCTTGGCCACGTCCCAGTCGGTGTTCTTCAGTCCGATCACGCCGACGAACTGCCCATCGACCTCGATGGCCCGTTCCAAGGCGGTGCCGCTGGCCAACTCTTGGGCGGCGATCTCCAGTGCAAAGGTCCGTGCGGATTCCTCGGTGTAGGGCTGGGGCAGTGGTAGCCATTTCTGGGTCTGCGGGTCGGAGCAGGCGATCGCGATTGAAGGAACATCTGCTTCTGTCAATGGACGGAGTACAACTCCGTGGGATTCGATGACGTCATCTGCAAACCCGGGCATGAGAAGAGCCTATCCGTGACCCGACGATCCCCCGAGGCAGTTACCTGACCATTCCGAGAAGGCGCCGCTCGGCAGGCCCCGGCTGGTGATCAGGAGACATTCGCAAGACGAATTCGTGGAAGACTGGTTGTCGACCGTCTTTCGCAAGCCGTCCACGCGACCTGGGCCGCTCTGGATGTTGGCGCTGCCTGAATCGTCCTCTGAAATCGGGAGACATCGTGACTGACCTCGTCAACATGTGGTTCATTGCCAGCGCGATCCTGATCACTTCCGTGGTCATGTGGACGTGCGGGAGGATCGGCGAGTCGAGGTCGTCGCATCCCCAGATGATCTTCGGGATCAAGACGCGAACGACGACCAGGACTCCCGAGCATTGGTACGCCGCCCACCGGGCTGCTGGACCAATGTGTCGAGCATTCAGCGTCCTCACCCTGCTCTTCGCCATCGCAGTCGTCGCCATCGGATTCTCGACCGAACCGCAGAGGGTCATCACCCTGGGGATTTCCGTGTTGCTGGGCAGCACGATCGTCTGGGCGACGATCGCTCTGGTCGTGGCAGATCGAGCGGCACGCAGGATCTGGCAGGATTCAGCCCACAGCAGCTGAACAGGCGCTCCTTGGCATCGCGCGGGTGATGGACCATGGCTCTCCACGCGCCGCACGAGCGCAGCAGCTCCAGACGCGTGTGCCAGGCGCCTGACGCCCGGGTGCTCATTCCCGCACCTTCCCGGGACCCCGGGGTCGAGTCGAGGCCATCAGCTCCTCGACGGTCACGCGCCGGTCGCCTCAGAGCACCTCGGACAGGTGCGCGAAGGTGATGCCGCGCTCCAGGAGCTTCGGCACGGCGACTGCCATCCCCTCGGCGGTGGCATTGCGCGGCTGGTTCATGTGGCCGATGACGATGTCACCGGGGCGGACCGCCGACATCTCCTGGATGATCTGGCTGCGGGTGAAGGTGGTTCCGGCGTCCCCATTGATCGAGAAGTTCACCGGCACCTGGCCGAGTTCGCGCACGATGCGGGCGGCGACCTCGTCCATGTGGGCGGTGCCGGAGCGGAAGAAGCGTGGCGCTCGGCCGGTGAGCCTGGTCAGCGTGGCAATGTTGCCCGCCACTTCGTCGTAGACCTCGCCGGCATTGTGCGTGCCCTGCTCGGCATAGCCCTTGCGACCGCTGACCGAGAGTGGAAGGTGCTGGGTGCCGTGGTTCTGCAGGTCGAAGAGCGGATCGGCGGCCAACTCCCGGGCAAGGGTGGGATTCGCCGTGATCCAGCGCTGGTTGAGGAAGAGGGTCGTCTTCACCTTGTGCTTGCGCAGCATGGCCAGCAGGTCTGCATCGACCTTGCTGCCGTAGGGGCCGCCACAGGCGTCGAAGGTGAGGCAGACGTGCTTGGACTCCTGGCGGAGCACGACGCCGGTGGTCTCCAGTCCCCACTCGTGGGGGCGCGCCTTCGCGTACTTCGCGACGATCGCCGCACGCGTCGGCAGCTGCGGCGCGCTCGGCGTGGACGAGGGGGTTGGCGTGCGGGAGACCCTCGGCGACGCCGAGGTGTGCCGCACCGTGCTGGGGGAGCCAACGGGAGAGGCCATGGAATCAGGTTCGACGGTGGCGCATCCGGCCGCCATCGCCACCCCGCCAGAGGCGGCCAGTAGGAGGAGCTGACGCCGTTCGAGGGGCTGACGCGCAGGCTTCACAGGCCCATCCTAGCCCGCCGGGGTTCGCCCCGGAAGATGTGGTGAAAACCGTACCGACAAGCGGGTTTACCTCCTGACAAGTGCCCTGGAAAGTGCCATCATCGGGTCATGGAAGACATCATCGAAGTCCCACAGGAATCGGAGCAGCTGGACCAGCTCCAGCGCGGCGACACGCTCGTCGACCGTGGTGTCGACGACGTCCTCGACGAGGGCTACACGGCCCCCGAGCACTGGTCGGTCGCCCAGGGCCACGGCAACACCCTGCGCGAGATGCGCGAGGGCCAGACCTTCGACGAGCGACTGCGCCAGGAGACCCCCGACATCGACCCCGACAAGCCGCTGGAGAAGTGGAACCCGGGCGGTGAGAAGCGCGAGGTGGGATCGCGTCGCGCCGGCCGACTGGTGGACGCCAACCACGGCTACCCGGGCACCGACCGGGAGGCCGAGGCCGTCGCGGACGAGGTCGGCATCGACGGGGGAGCAGCGCCCGCCGAGGAGGCCGCGGTGCACGTCATCGACTTCGCCGAGGAGATCGACGACGAGTCCTGAGGCCGGTCCCGTCGCGGCGGTGGCCGGGTGGCAGGATCGTGCCATGAGCCAGACCTTCCGCAAGAGCACTGATGTCGTCGACGGAGCCGACCTGAACCCCGAGCGTGTGCTGTACCCGCCCATCGAGCCCTACGAGACGGGCATGCTCGACGTGGGCGACGGCCAGCAGGTCTACTGGGAGCAGTCGGGCAATCCTGACGGGAAGCCCGCCGTCTTCCTGCACGGAGGCCCAGGCGGCGGTGGCGGCACCAACCGCCGCCGCTTCTTCGACCCGGAGCGTTACCGCATCGTCGTGCTCGACCAGCGCAACTGCGGCTCCTCGACGCCCAGCGCCGCCGACGGGGCAGACCTTGCCACCAACACCACCTGGCACCTGGTGGCAGACCTGGAGAAGCTCCGCGAACACCTGGGCATCGAGCGCTGGCTGGTCTTCGGCGGCTCCTGGGGCAGCACGCTGGCCCTGGCCTACGCCCAGACCCACCCCGAGCGGGTCACCGAACTGGTGCTGCGCGGCATCTTCACCCTGCGCCGCAGCGAACTGGACTGGTACTACAACGAGGGCGCCAGCAACATCGCGCCGCAGTGGTGGCAGTCCTTCATCGCGCCCCTCAAGGAGGCCGGGCACGACCTCTCGCAGTGCAACATGGCCGGCTACCACCGGCTGCTGTTCGGCGACGACCCTGACATCGCCCTGCGGGCAGCGCAGGCCTGGACCCGGTGGGAGGCAGCCACCAGCTACCTGCTGTGGAAGGAGGAGGCGCTGCACGAGACGCCCGAGCACGAGCTCACCTTCGCCCGCATCGAGAACCACTACTTCACCCACGGCGGCTTCCTGCGCGAGGGCCAGCTGATCGACGAGGTCGACCGCATCCGCCACATCCCGGCCGTCATCGTCCAGGGCCGCTACGACCTGCCCTGCCCCGCCCGCACCGCCTACGACCTGGCCGAGGCCTGGCCCGAGGCCGAACTGCACGTGGTGCTGGCCGGGCACTCGGCCTTCGAGCCGAACATCGCCAGCGAGCTGGTCACGGCCACCGACCGATTCGCAAGCTGAAAGCCCTTGTGGGGGCGCTGATGAGGTCGGGATGAGGAAGTCTTCATCCCGGCCTCATCGAGTCATCACGTCGGATTCCTAGCGTGGACACCACGCCCGATCCTCCCCAATCGACACAGGAGCCCCCGATGACTGCGACCTACCTCTCCAGCGCCACCCGCACCACCGCCGCCACCACCCGCAACCTGCCCACCGACGCGCTCTCCACCGAGCCCGGTGCGGCCAGCGCCGCCATGATCGAGGGCACCACCGACCTGCCCCTGGCCCGCCTGCGCTCGGCCAAGATGGCCTACAGCACCCGCTTCTTCTGGCAGCAGGTCAGCGACGGCGCCGACGGCCACGAGCTGCTCCGAGGCCCCGAGGTCGCCCCCAGTGCCGGCGACCTGGTGCTCGCCCGCGTCGTGAACATCGGCAAGCACACCCGCCTGGAAAGCCCCCACAGCCGCCGCCAGCTCCTCTTCCCCGGCGACGAGATCGTGGTCGCCTACGGCCACCGCTACGCCCCCGACCAGTTCGAGGCCGAGGTTCCCGAGAACCTGCAGGTCACCAACCTGGTCGCGGCCGGGGGCCTGGCCGGACGAGTCACCGCCCAGCACGCCAGCATCGACGAGGCCACCGTCATCGAACCGCTGGGCCTGGTCGCCCGCGACGGCGAGGCGCTGAACCTGTCCTCGCTCAGCCCCCACCACACCCGCCCCAGCATCACCCGCCGCCACGGGGAGCGTCCCCGCCTGGTGACGGTGCTGGGCACCTCCATGAACTCCGGCAAGTCCACCACCCTGGCCTGCCTCATCAACGGGCTCACCAGCGCCGGGCTGAGCGTCGCCGCGGGCAAGGCCACCGGGACTGGCGCCGGCGGCGACCCGCGCATGTTCACCGACGCCGGAGCCCAGGCCGTGCTCGACTTCACCGACTTCGGCTACGGCTCCACCTACCGCGTCGGCTACGACGAGCTGAAGAAGCTGGTGCTGTCGATGATGGCGGCCCTGTCCAGCGCCGACACCGACGTCGTCGTCCTCGAGATCGCCGACGGCATCTACCAGGGCGAGACTGCACGCCTGGTGGCCGACCCCGAGGTGCAGGGCTGGATCGACAGCCTCGTCTTCGCCGCCGGCGACGCGCTGGGCGCCACCAAGGGCGTCGACCTGCTCCACGAGATGGGCCTGCAGGTGGCCGCCGTCAGCGGCGTGGTCACCGCCTCGCCCTTGGCCAGCCGCGAGGCCGGCGCGGTGCTGCCCGTCTCGCTGGTGCCCACCTTCGACCTGACCGTGCCCGAGGTTGCACGGGAGGTCCTCGCCCGCGACGCCCGCACCAAGTGAGCGACAGCACGCGGCTGCCACGGCTGTGGCGCGGCAGCCGCCGGCCACTGCTCGCGGGGCTGGCCGCGATGGGCTTCGGACAGGCAGCCGTGGCCGGTGCGACCGCCCTGCTGACGCCACGCATGATGGGTGCCGCCACCACCCGCGACGAGATGGTGCTGGCCACCCTGTTGTCAGGCCTGGCCCTGCTGCTCGGGGTGCTGCGCGCCGGGGAGCGGGTCCTGGGCGAACGGCTCGGCCAGGACTACGTCCACGAGGTGCGCATGCACCTGGTGCGGGCCGCCCTGGTCGGGCGGGGGCCGTCCGTGGGGGTGACCGTGGCGAGGGCCACCAATGACCTCACCTCGGTGCGCAACTGGATGGTGCAGGGGATCGTCCCGCTGCTGTCGGGCATCCCCACCGTGGTGGGCTGCCTCGCGGCCCTGGCGATGCTCTCGTGGAAGCTGAGCGTGGCCGTCGCCATCCCCCTGGCCGCCCTGGCGCTGCTGCTGGTGGTGGCCGGCTCCCACCTTCGCCGCCGCGCCGCCCGCCTGCGCCGCCAGCGCGGCCGCCTGGCCGGGCAGATCGCCGACGCCGTGCAGGCCAGCGAACCCATCCTGGTGGCCGGGGGCGTCGAACGCGAGGTCAAGAGCCTGGGGCGGCAGAGCCGTGAACTCGGCGACCGCGCCGTCTCGCGAGCCACACTGTCGGGCGTCCTTCGCGGAGCCGCCGCCAGCGTCGCCACCCTGGCCATGGTCTTCGTCGGCGCCACCGCCGTGCTGACGAACCTGGACGCAGCCACCATCGCCACCGCCTTCCTCATCGTCGGCATGCTCGCCACCCCGGTCACCGACCTGGGCCGGGTGGGGGAGTTCCGCCAGTCCTTTCGCGTCGCCCAACAGATCCTCGGGCCGCAGCTGCAGCTCTCCCGCGAGCACCGCGCCGACGAGCGCCGCGCCCGCCGACAGAGTGCCGAAGGGACGACCATCCGCCCGCTCGAGGGGCGGGGGCGCGCGCCCGGGCGGGGCCTGCACTGTGCCGACCTGGAGGTGGAGGGGCGCGCCGTCCCCGAACTGGTCGTGGCGCCCGGTGAGGTCGTGGTGCCCGTCAGCCGCGACCCCCAGCGCCTGCGCGAAGTGGTCCGTGCACTGTGCCACCCGCAGGACCAGCCCGAGGCCTGGATCCAGGTGGATGGCTGCCAGCTCGGGCAGCTCCCGGCCCAGGAGCGGCGCCAGCTGCTCGGGGTCGCCGCGGCGGGGCAGCTGGTGGAACGGGGAACCATCGCCAGGGCGGTGCGCTATCGCAGCCCCGACAGTGATCGTCCGGTGGGGCCGGTGCTGGCCAGCGTCGGCCTGGACGGGGTCGTGAAGGACTTGGAGCGCACGGTGCTGCGGCGCGGTGGCGAGCCGCTGGACGACGAGCAGCGATCCCGCCTGGCCCTGGCCCGCGCCATCTACGACGACCCGGCGCTGCTGGTGCTCGACAACATCGACCGGGGCCTGTCGGCCGAGGGACGGCAGAGGCTGTCTCGGCTGCTGCCACGCCCCGGCGTCACCATCCTGGTGAGCGACCATCCGGAGCGGCTGGTGGCAGACCACCGGGTGTGGGACCTTGATGCCGATCCGGCCAGACCACAGCTGGCCATCGGTGCGGGCCGACGGGCAGGAACCGCATGAGGAGCAAGGAGGCCCCCCGGAGGCGTGGTGGCGCGAGAGGAGAGGCGACATGAACCGCAGTCGTTGGCAGTTGGCAGGCATCGTCGTGGTACTGGTGGCGGTACTGCTGGCACTGGTCCAGGGACTGATGTCGAAGCCGGGTGAACCGGAGGTCGAACAGGACGTGGTGCGGCTGGGGAGCCCCACCGCGTCCACTCCCGCGGGCACGCCCAGCTCTCGGGGACCCTCCACTCCTGCGGGCACGCCCAGCCCGGCCGCCGCGTCCACCGCGCCGTCCGCGACGCCAACAGCGAAGGCCTCCGCCTCGCCGGTCCGGCCGACCCGCGCTCCTGCTCCCGCGACCAGGCCGACCCGGACCAGGACGGTGCCGGCCCCGGTGACCACCCGCCGTGCAGAGCCGCGTCCCCCCGTCTGGCAGGGTGATGACGATGATGACGACTGGGGGGAGGGGGATGACGACGATGGCGGCGATGACTGAGCTGCTCAGGCGGTCCGGCCGCTGGCGCATCGTGGGCTGGATGATGACCACGCTGGCCCTGGCCCTGGCCGTCGTCGTGGTGGTGGTTCGCTCGGTGCTGCTCGGCAATGCCGCAGAACAGGCCAACAACGACGTCTCGCAGGAACTGCGGGAGTTCACCAGTTTCGTCAAGAACGGGGTGGACCCGCACAGCGGAGAGGGCTTCGCCGATTCGCAGACACTCCTGGAGACCTACCTGCAGCGCCAGCAGGTGGGTCCCGACGAGGTGATGATGGGCTGGCACTCCGGGCAGGCGACGGCCTATGTGCTGCGCGGGCCACGCACCCCGTCGGTCGAGAGCTATGACTTCGCCGAGGACCCCCGCCTGCACGCCCAGATGAGGCAGAAGAGCTCCGGCATCCTCGACACCCCCGAGGGTCCGATGCGGTGGGGCAGGATCCTGGTGGAATCCGGCAGCGGGCAGCCCGACGCCCTGGTGGTGGGGGCCTTCACCGGACCGGAGGTGCGCGACGCCCACGAGACGGTGCGGACCCTGACGCTGGTGAGCCTGGCAGCACTGGCCCTTGCGGGCGTGGTGAGCTGGGCCGTCGCCGGCCAGATCCTGCGCCCGGTGCGCCTCGTCCGGCAGGCGGCCGCCCGCATCACCGAGCACGACCTGACCCAACGCATCCCCGTCGCCGGCCACGACGACGTCTCCGGGCTGGCGGTGAGCTTCAACGAGATGCTGGACCGCCTGGAGGAGGCCTTCGCCGTCCAGCGGCGCTTCGTCGACGACGCCGGCCACGAGTTGCGCACCCCGATCACGGTGGTGCGCGGCCACCTTGAGCTGATGGGCGACGACCCGGCAGAACGCCAGCAGACCGTGGCCCTGGTGACCCAGGAACTCGACCGGATGGCCCGCCTGGTCACCGACCTGCTGGCCCTGGCCAAGGCAGACCGCCCCGACTTCGTCGTGCCGCAGGAGGATGTCGACGTCACCCAGCTGACCCTCGACCTGGATGCCAAGATCCAACACCTGAGCGACCGGCGCCGCTGGCAGCTCAGTCACATCGCCGAGGGCACGGCCAGGCTGGATGCCCAGCGCATCACCCAGGCGGTGCTGCAGCTGGCCGACAATGCCGTCCAGCACACCGTCGACGGCGACGCGATCACCCTGATGAGCCGCTTCGCGACGGAGGCGGACGGCCAGCGCGTCCTGCAGATCGCGATCAGCGACACCGGTGGCGGGATCGAACCGCAGCACCGTGAGCGCATCTTCGACCGCTTCGTCCATGGGGTCCCCGCCGACGGCACCCGTCACGCCGGTGCCGGACTGGGTCTGCCGATCGTCAAGGCCATCTGCGAGGCCCACCGCGGCCGGGTGCAGGTGGACAGCCCGCCCGGCCAGGGGGCCACCTTCACCCTGGTCCTCCCCGCCGATGCACGAAAGGCAGAACAGTGAGCACGATCCTGATCGCCGAAGACACCCCCTCGATCGCCTCCTTCGTGGAGAAGGGACTGCGCGCGGCTGGATACCAGACGGCCATCACCGGCGACGGGCCGACGGCACTGCTGCTGGCGCAGTCGGGCAGCTTCGACCTGATGATCCTCGACATCGGCCTCCCTGGGCTGGACGGCTTCGAGGTGCTGCGCCAGCTGCGCGCCAAGGGCAGCGGCCTGCCCGTGGTGATCCTGACTGCCCGCGACTCCGTGCACGACACGGTCCACGGCCTGGAGGGCGGTGCCAATGACTACGTCACCAAGCCCTTCCAGTTCGCCGAGCTCCTGGCACGAGTGCGGCTGCGGCTGGCCGAGCCGGCACCCAGTCCCGCCAGCAGCTCGGAGTTGGTGTGCGGGCAGCTGCACCTGGACCTGCTGAGCCGGCGCGTGCGGGTGGGGGAAGGGGAACCGATCGACCTGACCTCGCGAGAGTTCCGCCTGTTGCAGGTGCTCATCACCCACGCGGATCAGGTGCTCAGCCGCGAACAGCTGCTGGGGATGGTGTGGGAGATGGACTTCGACCCGAACTCGAACGTGGTCGATGTCTTCGTGCGCTCGCTGCGCTCGAAGATCGGCCCGGAGCACATCGAGACGGTGCGGGGAATGGGCTACCGACTGCGTGCTGCCCGAGGCCCTAGACTTGCGGACGTACGTGCCCGATCACTGGAGGAATCCTGACCACCTCGCAAGACGCCCACCCCGACCCGTCGCGCCCCGACCGGACCCGTCCGGAGTCCCTGGAGCTGGCCCGGCGCAGCTCCACACGACGCGTCGCCATCCCCGCCTCCATCCAGATGGTGAACCTGCTGGGCCCGCGGGACGAGTTCCTGCGGCTGATGGAGAAGGAGCTTGCCGCCGACATCCTGGTGCGCGGAAATGAGGTCACCCTGACCGGCACCGCCGCCGACACCGCGTTGGCCGCCGACATCTTCACCGAGCTGGTCACCATCCTGCGCACCGGCCAGGGCCTGACGAAGGAGACGGTGGAGCGCGTGGTCGGCATGGCCGGCTCCGCCGAGGAGGTGAGTGCCGCCGAGGTGCTCACCCACAACATCCTGTCAACCCGTGGCAAGTCGATCCGGGCCAAGACGCTCAACCAGAAGCGCTATGTGGAGGCGATCGACGCCAACACGATCGTCTTCGGCATCGGCCCGGCCGGCACCGGCAAGACCTACCTCGCCGTCGCCAAGGCAGTGCAGGCGCTGCAGCGCAAGGAGGTCACCAGGATCATCCTGACGCGGCCTGCGATCGAGGCCGGCGAACGACTGGGCTTCCTGCCCGGCACGCTCAACGACAAGATCGACCCCTATCTGCGCCCGCTCTACGACGCGCTGCACGACATGATGGACCCCGAGGCCGTGCCGAAGCTGCTGACGGCCGGCACCATCGAGGTGGCGCCGCTGGCCTACATGCGCGGCCGCACGCTCAATGACGCCTTCATCATCCTCGACGAGGCCCAGAACACGTCGATGGAGCAGATGAAGATGTTCCTGACCCGCCTGGGCTTCAACTCCAAGATCGTGGTCACCGGCGACATCACCCAGGTGGACCTGCCCAATGGCCAGCCCTCGGGCCTGCGCGGAGTGCAGCAGATCCTCGACGGTGTCGACGACATCAGCTTCTGTACCCTGACCAATCGCGACGTGGTGCGCCACAAACTGGTGGGGCGGATCGTGGCGGCCTATGACCAGTTCGAGAGCACCAACCAGGTGCAGCAGGCCTTCGACCGGGCCAACCGCGCGACCCGCAGGAGCATCCAGTGATCGACCTGAACAACGAGTCGGGACGCACGGCCGACGAGAAGGGCCTGATCCGGCTGGCCGGTTTCGCCCTGGAGCAGCTGCGCATCCATCCGCAGAGCGACCTGTCGATCCTGCTGGTCGACGAACCGACGATGGAGCAGTACCACCTGCGATTCATGGACCTGCCCGGCCCCACCGACGTGCTGAGCTTCCCGATGGACGAGCTGCGCGCCCCGCTGGACGACGAGGAGCCCCCGCGCGGGCTGCTGGGCGACATCGTGCTGTGCCCGGCGGTCACCGAGCGCCAGGCTGCCGAGAACGGGCGTCGCCCCGACGACGAGGCCGAGTACCTGCTGGTCCACGGCCTGCTGCACCTGCTGGGCCACGACCATGCAGAGCCCGACGAGAAGGCCGTCATGTTTGCGCTGAACGACAAGATCATCGCGGCCTGGCAGGCCCGCAAGGGGGATTGACGGTGCTGACCACGAACCAGTGGGTCGAGATCGCCGCCGCCCTGGTCTGCACCGTCCTGGCCTTCTGGCTGGCCGCCGGAGAGACGGCGCTCGGCCAGATCAGCAAGGGCCACGCGGAGAAGCTCGTCGAGGACGAGCGTCCCGGCGCGGCCAGGCTGGGCAAGATCGCCGAGGACCCGGCCCCCTATGTGAACACCACCCTGCTGCTGCGCACGATCCTGGAGATCGTCGCGATCGTGCTGGTCTGCCAGGTGACCTTCGCGCACCTGCACGTGGGCTGGCAGCGGATGCTGGCCACCGTCGGCACCATGGTGCTGGTCAGCTTCATCCTGTGGGGCGTGGCGCCGCTGACGATCGGGCGCCAGCGCTCGGAGAAGGTGGCGCTGCGCTTCAGCGGCCCCGCCCAGGTGATGACCACCCTGCTGGGGCCGGTGCCGTCGCTGCTGATCCTGGTGGGCAACGCGCTCACGCCGGGGCGCGGTTTCTCCGACGGGCCCTTCAGCTCCGAGGCGGAGCTGCGTGACCTGGTGGACCAGGCCGAGGCCAGCGAGGTCATCGAGGCCAGCGAGTCGAAGATGATCCACTCGGTCTTCGAGCTGGGCGACACCATCGTGCGCGAGGTGATGGTGCCCCGCACCGACATGGTCTTCATCCACGCCGACAAGACGCTGCGCCAGGGCCTGTCGCTGGCGCTGCGCTCCGGCTTCAGCCGCATCCCCGTCGTCGGGGAGGGCCTGGACGAGATCCTGGGCGTGGTCTACCTCAAGGACATGGTCAAGCGTGGCTATGACAATCCCGAGGCCGAACGCACCGAGACCGTCGGCCAGCACATGCGTGCGGCCACCTTCTGCCCGGATTCCAAGCCCGCCAATGAGCTGCTGCGCGAGATGCAGCGCGACCGCAATCACGTCGTGGTGGTGGTCGACGAGTTCGGTGGAACCTCGGGCCTGGTCTCCATCGAGGACATCCTGGAGGAGATCGTCGGCGAGATCGTCGACGAGTACGACGCGGAACCCACCCACACCGAGGAGCTGGAGCCGGGTCTCTTCCGGATCTCGGCCCGGCTTCCGGTCGACGAGATGGGCGAGCTCTTCGACCTGGAGCTCGACGACGAGGACGTGGAGACCGTCGGCGGCCTGATGGCCAAGATCCTCAACGTGGTGCCGATCCCCGGCAGCATCGTGGAGTACGAGGGCGTGCGGATCGAGGCCGAGAAGACGGCCGGCCGCCGTCACCAGATCGACACCTGCCTGGTGCAGCGCGTCGAGCCCAGTGAGCACGACGACGAGCAGGACGAGGACGACGATGAGTGACAAGTACGCAGACCAGAAACCGGCGAACAAGGCGACGCCCGAGCGGATGCCGACGCTCGACGAACTGATGAGCGACGACTTCGATCCCGAGACTGATGTCGACTGGACCGGTGACAAGAACTTCCGGTCCGGCTTCGCCTGCTTCGTGGGGCGCCCGAATGCGGGCAAGTCGACGCTCACCAATGCCCTGGTGGGTTCGAAGATCGCCATCACCAGCTCCAAGCCGCAGACCACCCGGCACTCGATCCGCGGCATCGTCGACCGTCCCGACGCGCAGCTGGTGCTCATTGACACCCCGGGCCTGCACAAGCCGCGCACCCTGCTGGGCCAGCGCCTCAACGACCTGGTGCGCGAGACCTGGACCGAGGTGGACGTGATCGGCATCTGCCTGCCGAGCAACCAGCCGATCGGCCCCGGTGACAGCTTCCTGGTGGGTGAGATCGCCAAGCTGACCAAGAAGCCGAAGCTGGTGGCCCTGGCCACCAAGACCGACCTGGTTCCTGGCGACAGGCTGCGCCAGCACCTGCTGGACATCCAGGCGCTGGAGGAGAAGCTGGGCATCAGCTGGGAGACGATCATCCCGTGCTCGGCCGTCAGCGGTGAGCAGGTGGACGTGGTGGCCGACGAGCTGGTCAAGCTGTTGCCCTGCGGCCCGGCCTTCTATCCCGACGGCGAGGTGACCGACGAGCCCACCGAAACCCTGGTGAAGGAGCTGATCCGCGAAGCTGCCCTGGAGGGCGTGCGCGACGAGCTGCCCCACTCGATCACCGTCGAGATCGACGAGATGGGCCTGCGCGAGGGACGTCCGGAGGACAGGCCGCTGCTGGACGTCTTCGCCTCGATGATCGTCGAGCGCGAGTCGCAGAAGGGCATCATGATCGGGCACCGGGGGCAGCACCTGAAGGAGGTCGGCACCGCCGCCCGCCACCAGATCAGCGCCCTGCTCGGCACACCGGTGCACCTGGACCTCAAGGTGAAGGTGCTCAAGGACTGGCAGCGCGATCCCAAGTACCTCAACCGTCTGGGCTTCTGACAGGTTGGGTTCGTGACCGGCATGCCTCGTGGCGAGTGCGCCTGCCGGGACGCGCCCTTCCCAGGCTTGCCCGTCTCTGCAAGGATCGCGGGATGAACCAGAACGTCGTGACCGAGACCTTCCACAACGAGGGCGGCATCAAGGTGGGCGCCATCGTGCGCCGCATCGAGCCGACCAGCCTGTCCACCCTGCTGTGCTTCACCAGCCCGGACGGGCTGCACCACGTCGAGAGCCGGATCGAGTTCGACGACGAGAACCCCTTCAACTGGACCCATTACGTGCAGCACGACGACGAGGCCTTCGTGGAGCGCGACAGGCAACCTGGCGATCCCGCCAATGTGGTGCCGGGCCATGCCGAGTGCCTGCTGGTGAGCCGACTGCTGGACTCTGGCGAGCAGGAGCTGGAGTTCACGCTGCTGGACGAGCGGACCGAGCGGATGCGTCCGGCAGTGCTGGTGCACAAGGGTGACGAGGTGGGCCTCTACAGCGAGGACCAGCTGCTCAACCGGCATCGGGTCCTGGGTGACGAGGTGATCGCCTCCGACTGGGAGGGCAATGGTTCGCGCCTGGTGCACGACGTCAACGAGCTGCTCGAAGGCCTGGACGACGCGATCTGCGTGCGGGTGCGCAACTTCCTTCGCGGCAGCGAGATCTGAGGTGGCGACTGCCCGCGCATTCAGGTGCGCCTGATGTCGCTGGCGCATCTCGTGATGTGGTCGCAGGTTCCCCACAGGTGAGCAGGCCATCGCTACAGTGTCCGCCATGGCGATCATGAAGATCAGGTTCGCGCTTCCCGCGCGGCTGCTCCTTGCCCGCCGCAGCGAGGCCCGCTGACCACCAGCCATGGCACCCTCGTTGCGGAGTCCGCCGATGCCTGGCACACCACCGTCCACGACCAGGGAGCCCCCGCATGACCACCCAGCAGAGCCCCAACCAGTTCGGCACCATCCCTCAGGACGGCATCCCCGTCCAGCAGCCCAGCCCAATGCCGTGGCATCGCTACAGCGCCTTCGAGCCCGTCGACGTGCCCGACCGCACCTGGCCCACCAAGAAGGTGACCAAGGCCCCTCGGTGGCTGTCCACCGACCTGCGCGACGGCAACCAGGCCTTGATCGACCCGATGACGCCTGCGCGCAAGCGCAAGATGTTCGACCTGCTGGTGAAGATGGGCTACAAGGAGATCGAGATCGGTTTCCCGTCGGCCAGCCAGACCGACTTCGACTTCGTCCGCAGCCTGATCGAGGGCGACGCCATCCCCGACGACGTGCAGATCAGCGTCCTGACCCAGGCCCGCGAGGACCTGATCGAGCGCACCGCCCAGTCGCTGGTGGGCGCCAAGCGCGCCAACATCCACATGTACAACGCCACCGCCGAGCTCTTCCGTCGGGTCGTTTTCAAGGTGAGCGAGGCCGAGTGCATCGCCCTGGCCACCCGCGGCACCGAGATGGTGATGAAGCACGCCGAGGCGAACCTGGGCGATGTCGAGTTCGGCTACCAGTACAGCCCCGAGATCTTCACCCAGACCCCCACCGACTTCGCGATCGAGGTGTGCAATGCGGTGGCCGATGTCTGGCAGCCCGAGGCGGGCCGCGAGATCATCTTCAACCTGCCCGCGACGGTGGAGATGAGCACCCCCAACACCTACGCGGACCAGATCGAGTACTTCGGCCGGCACGTGCGCAATCGCGAGAACGTGGCGATCAGCCTGCACCCGCACAATGACCGCGGTACCGCCGTCGCCGCCACCGAGCTGGGCATGATGGCCGGCGCCGACCGTGTCGAGGGCTGCCTGTTCGGCCATGGTGAGCGCACCGGCAATGTCGACCTGGTGACGCTGGGCCTCAACCTGTTCAGCCAGGGCATCGACCCCCAGATCGACTTCAGCCAGATCGACGAGATTCGCCGCACGGTGGAGTACTGCACCGGGCTGCCCGTGCATCCCCGGCACCCCTACGCGGGCGACCTGGTCTACACCGCCTTCTCCGGCTCCCACCAGGACGCCATCAAGAAGGGCCTGGAGGCGCTGGAGGCCAAGGCTGCCGCCGAGGGCCGCGGCCTGCACGAGATCGACTGGGAGGCCCCCTACCTGCCGATCGACCCGCACGACGTCGGCCGCTCCTACGAGGCCGTGATCCGCGTCAACAGCCAGTCGGGCAAGGGCGGCATGGCCTACCTGATGAAGACCGATCACAAGCTGGACATGCCTCGTCGCCTGCAGATGGAGTTCAGCCGCGTGGTCCAGCAGCACACCGACTCCGAGGGCGGCGAGGTGGACTCCGAGCAGCTGTGGCGCATCTTCTCCGACGAGTACCTGCTGCGCACCGAGCCGCTGCAGCTGCTGACCACCTCGACCACGGCCCAGGGCGGCACCCACGCCATCAGCGCGACCGTGGTGTGGAAGGGCGAGGAGACCACCGTCACCGGCGAGGGCAATGGTCCCGTCTCGGCCTTCGTCGACGCGCTGACCACGCTCGGCATCCAGGTGCGCGTCCTGGACTACACCGAGCACGCACTCACCTCGGGAGGCGACGCCAAGGCTGCGGCCTATGTCGAGTGCGAGGTGGGCGGCGACGACGACCCGCGCGTCGTCTGGGGTGTCGGCATCGACAGTGACATCATGACGGCATCACTGCAGGGCGTCGTGAGCGCAGTCAACCGCATGTGATGTGAGCAGCGGGGCAACGGCGCCCCTGGACGGCGGTCGGGCCTTCGGGTCCGACCGCCGTTCCCATTCCAGGGGACCCGGGCCGTGCGGTGGCGGGGGAGTGGAGCGTTCACACTGGCTGCGTGTCACGCCTGACTGGTGGCTGCGGTGATCCTCGCTCGCAGCTGGGCGGCCGCCTGGGTGAGTTCGGGTCCTCCGAGGACGCTGAAGGAGAAGGGGGTCTGCAGGAGGTCGGTCAGGTAGGCGGTGCAGTTGTTGGTGCGGCCCTCCAGCAGGCAGGAATTGTCGCCCGTCGAGGTGAGCTCTCCCATGGTGGACGGCAGCCACTTCTTTGCGACCTCGAGCGGAGCCGCGATGGCCACTCGTGTCGGGTACTTCCAGCTGGTGCGAAGGTGTTCGTCGAAGTCACGCGCGATGTCGACATCCTCGGGCCTCGTGAAGGCCTCGCCCGTCGGGTCAACCTGCACCACACGATCGACGCGGTAGGTGCGCCGAGCGCCCGTGGGCATGCTGCGGCCGAAGAGGTACCACCGGCCGTGCCGAACGATGAGGCTCCACGGTTCCATCAACCGCTGTTCGACGCCGTCCTTGGAAGGGGTTCGGTAGTGCAGGCCCACCAGGACGCCGTTGTCGATGGCCCTGGCGAGCTGGAGGACAAGCTCGGGCACCGGTCCGACAGCGTGCGAATCGGGCATGGCGACGGCGCTGGCGAGCACTGACCGGGCTGGCGCCGCTGCCGTGACAGGCATGGCCCGCAGCACCTTCGCGGCGGCCGTCTCGAAGGTCGAATCCGAGAAGCTCCCGGAACTCTCGACCAGCGACATGGCGATGGCGGTCAGCTCCTGTTCGGTGAAGACCATGGGCATGCGTGGACCGCGGTCGAGGCGGTATCCGCCGCCGGGGCCGGGCACCGATGTGATGGTGAAGCCGGCGTCCCTGAGTGCGCCTATGGTCCTCCGCACGGCCCGGACACTGGTTCCCAGGCGACGGGCCAGCTCCTCCCCGCCGATGCCAGGTCGCGCCTGGACCAGCTCGAGGGTCCGGAGCGCCCTGCCGACATTGGTGTCCATGTGCCCAATCACATCAAGGATCAGGACGTCTGGCGTCCTCAATCGCCACTAGCGTCGAGACATGACAAAAGTCGTGCTCTTCCACCACGTGCTCGGGCTGACCCCGGGCGTCTCGGTACTGGCCGACCAGCTCAGGACTGGTGGCCACACCGTCGAGACGCCCGACCTGTTCGCGGGGCAGACCTTCACCGACATCGCTGCTGGGCTCGCCCACGTCAACGAGCTCGGTGAGGCCGAGCTGCTGAGCCGTGCCGAGCAAGCCTGCGCCGGACTCCCTACAGGCGTCGTCTACGCCGGACTCTCCCTGGGCGTCGTGCCGGCACAGCACCTGCTCCAGACCCGGGCCGGTGCCGCGGGGGCAGTGCTCCTGCACTCCTTCATTCCTCCCCACCAGGTGGCCGGCCAGTGGCCGTCGAACTGCCCGGTCGAGCTCTACGGCACCGACGCCGATTCCTTCTTCGTGGCCGACGGCGACCTGGACGCCGCCCGTGACTGGCAGGTGAACCACCCGAACCTCCACCTGCACCTGTACCCCGGCAGCGGCCACCTCTTCCTCGAACCAGGCATGCCGGACCACGACCCCGAGCTGGCCTGGACGGTGACCCGGGACATCCTTGCTGCCCTGGCAGGGATGAACTGATGACCAAGTCAGCGGAGATCGCCGACGGCTACACCGTCGCAGCCCTGGGGTCGGACACGTGGGACGTGTTCGCCGAACTCGTCGAGCGCAACAACGGCGTCTACGGGGCCTGCTGGTGCATCGGCTACCACCCCGAGTGCGGCAAGATTCCGCGGTCGGCCCACCAGCAGGTCAAGCATGACCGGGTCCTGCAAGGTGAGGCCCATGCCGCCCTGCTGGTCGACCCCGAAGGCCGGTGCCAAGCCTGGGCCCAGTACGGGTCGCCCGAGGAGCTGGCGGGGATCAAGCACAAGCGCGCCTATGACAAGGAGCCGCCGCCCGTCCCCGACTGGCGGATCACCTGCGTCTACGTCGATCCCAAGCATCGAGGGCAGGGCCTGGCCAGGGCTGCGGTCGTCGCTGCGCTGGACCTCATTGCTGCGTCCGGGGGTGGCGCCGTGGAGGCGATCAGCGAGACCACCGCGGGGCGCACGGCCCAGGGGCGTTTCCTGTTCACGGCGACGGCGGAGGTGCTGGAAGACCTCGGCTTCGAGCGGATCCGTCAGGTGGGCAAGCATGCCTGGATCCTGACGGCCACCGTCGGCGCGGCGGACTGACTGGTTGCAGGCGCGCATCCCAGCCGGGTTGCGCGGACTACTTGACCTCGTTGGGGATGGCCCCGCCGAAGCGACGGTCGCGCCCGGCGTAGATCTCGACGGCCCGCCACAGGTCGCGACGGTCGAAGTCCGGCCACAGCCGGTCGAGGAAGACCATCTCGGCATAGGCCGACTGCCAGACCAGGAAGTTGCTGGTGCGCTGCTCGCCGGAGCTGCGCAGGAAGAGGTCGACGTCGGGCACCTCGGGCTCGTCGAGGTAGCTGCGCAGCACCTTCTCGTCGATCTTCATCGGGTCGAGCAAGCCCGCCTTGGCGTCCAGGGCCATCTGCCGCGCGGCATCGGTGATCTCGGCGCGCCCGCCGTAGTTGCAGCAGAACTGCAGGGTGAGCGTGGTGTTGTCCTTGCTCTGCTCCTCGGCCGCCTCCAGCTCGCGCACCACCGACGGCCATAGGCGACGACGGCGCCCGGCCCAGCGCACCCGCACACCCAGCGCGTCGAAGTCGTCGCGACGGCGGTGGATCACGTCACGGTTGAAGCTCATCAGCCAGCGCACCTCGTCCAGCGACCGGCGCCAGTTCTCGGTGGAGAAGGCATAGGCGCTGATGTAGGGGATGCCCATCTCGATGGCGCCCTCGATCACGTCGAAGAGGGAGGCCTCGCCGCGCTCGTGCCCCTCGGTGCGCTTGAGGCCCCGCTCCTTGGCCCAGCGGCCATTGCCGTCCATGACGATGGCGACGTGCCGGGGCACGAACTCCGCCGGGATCTGGGGCGGGCGCGCGCCGGACGGATGGGGCTGCGGTGCGCGCTTGGGGGGACGCTGCGATGTCTTCTTGGCCACGCAGCGAGCCTAGCCAACGCCATGGGCGGGCGCCGAGCGCACCGGTGTGGTTGGCGGCTCCGCAGTGAGGTGGAGGCGCTGGCCGGTCCAGGAGCGGCGCAGCCAGCGGTCGTGACTGGCGACGACCACCGCGCCCGGATACCGGGGAAGATCCTCCTCGAGTGCGGTGACCAGCGCCAGCGAGAGGTGGTTGGTCGGCTCGTCCAGGATGAGCAGGTCGGGCGGGCTGGCCAGCACCATGGCGAGCGCCAGTCGGCGTTGCTGGCCGATGCTGAGCGTCCCCACTGGCCGCGAGAGATCGCGTGGGGCCACCAGCCCGAAGGCGGACAGCGGGGTCGTCTCGGCAGTCTCCTGTCCGACGGTCGTGGCGTAGAGCTGCCGGACGGTCGGTTCGGGTTCAAGCTCTACCTCTTGGGCCAGGATCGCGACGGTAGCCGTGCGGGCACGGGAGACGGTGCCCGAGTCGGGGTGGAGCTGTCCGGTGAGCAGGGCGAGCAGGGTGGACTTGCCCGAGCCATTGGGGCCGGTGACCAGCCAGCGGTCATGACGTCCGATGGTCAGCGAAGTGGGGGCCAGCCTGTTCGTCACCCCGGCCTCGGAGAGGGCTGCGATCACCGACGGGACCGTGTGGTCGTCACGTCGGCCGATGTCGAGCCCGCGGAAGTGGAGCTCTGCCGGGGGCTTTCGGACCTGGGTGCGTTGCAGTTCGTCAAGCCTTCGGGCGAAGTCGTTGACCCGACGGGAGACCACGGTGGCATTGCGGTCGGCATAGAACTTCTTGGCCATGCGCACCTCGCTGCGGGCCGCGGCGCCCTCGTGCCCGACGGTGTGGCTGTCGCGGACATTGCGTTGCAGCTCCTTGAGCTCGGCCTGCTCGTCGTCGTACTGCTTCTGCCATCGCTCGCGCTGGGCGGCCCTGGCCTCGAGGTACTCGGTGAAGGTGCCGGTGTGGCGCGAGATGCCGATGCCGCTGGTCGGGCCGTCGACGGCGATGGCGCTGATCACTGAGCTGGGCCGTGGTGCCGGGTCGAGGTCGACGATGCCGGTGGCCGTGGCGTCCATGAAGGCGCGGTCGTGGCTGGCGAAGAGCACGGGGCCGGGCCAGTCGAGCAGCGAGCGAGTGAGGAAGTCGATGCCGGCGTCGTCCAGATGGTTGGTGGGTTCGTCGAGCAGCAGCGTGTCAGGACGGCTCAGCAGCAGCCAGGCGAGCTGCAGACGAGCCCGCTGGCCACCGGAGAGCTCACCGGTGGGGCGCTCCCGGTCGAGGCCCGGCAGGCCAACGCCGTCGAGGACGATCTCGGCGCGGTGGTCCAGGTTCCACACGTCGTGGCGGGCGGCTTCCTCCAGGGCGCGGTCGTAACGCTCGTCGGCCGAGGGGATGCCCTGTTCGAGTGCAGCCGTCGCCTGGTCGAACTCGCGCAGGATCGCCCGCGGTGCGGCGAAGGCCTGGTCGATCACCTCGGCAACGGTGTTGGTGAGGGAGAACGGGAGCTGCTGCCACAGCAGGCCGAGGCGTCCGGGGACCTCGACCGAGCCGCCGTCGGGGTGCTCGACGCCGGCGGTGATGCGCAGCAGCGTGGACTTCCCGGTGCCGTTCTCGCCGATCAGGGCCAGACGCTCGCACTGACTGACAGTGAGGCTGATGTCGGTCAGCACCCGGCGGTCGGGATAGGACTTGCTGATCCCGTCGACGCGCAGGTGCGCGCCGCGGCTCAGGGCGTTGGTGGGTGTGGGAGTGGACATGGGGAAACCTCGCGTGTCAGGTGGGACGGGACGACGGGTTTCACAGCCACATGCGGGGAAGAGTAGCAGGCCTGGATTTTGGTGTCTTCTGGTTTTGCGGCAGGGCAGACCGGGGCCTGTGGGTCAGCCGACCACGGTGCTGTTGAACGGGTCGGTCACCGAAGCCTGGTTGCACGCAGTCTGTGACGACGTGTCCTCCTGGGGAATTGACTTCTGCACAAAGGCATGGGCGCCGTCGGAGGTCTGCCGGCACCCGCCCCAGGGTCTCGGTCACGTTCCATGGCTGGCCGAGACCTGCATGGAGGACGGCCTGATGGTTGCTTTCTCCTTCGGCGCAGAGGGGGGATCGCGACATCGTTCGCATCCCCCAACATGCACTGCCCCGGCCTTTCACTCGCGGCAGATGATCGCGTTGTGGTGTTGCAGCTTGATCGGCTACGTGGTTTCGCGGGAGGCACGCCAGTCATCGAGGCTTGGGCCGACGATGGAGGCCGTGGGCGAGGGGACAAGTGCGCCGCTGGTGAAGGCCGTGCCGTAGGCAGTGGGGATGGTGACCTCCACGGGGTAGGGGTGCCGGGGGCATATGCTGAGGGTGAGTTCCTGCAGCGTCATGACGTCCTGGCCCGCTACTTCGACCACGTCATGAGGCTGCTCCGACAGGGCTTCGTGGGCAATCGCGGCGGCGACGGAGTCGAGCGCGACCGGCTGGATCTTCATCGCGGGAACGATTGCGATGGGGCCGAGCTTCATACGCTGCTGGTTCTGGGCTGCGAACTCGAACCACTGTGTGGATCGGATGATCGACAGCTGTGGACTCATCTGGCGTGCCAGCCGCTCCTGCTCGGCCTTCGCGGCGAAGTAGCCGTAGCCCTGCACCTCGGGCAGGTCGCAGTTCACGATCGACAGCAGCACATGCCGGCCGCCATTATCCCGAGTTGCTTGGGCGATCGTGCGGGTCGAGGTGGTGAAGAACTCCACTGCCGGTCGCCGCCGCAGGAACGTCCCACCGGTGGCTTCGATGACCACGTCGAACCCGGCGAGCCTGTCACTGGCCCGGGGGTCACGGATATCGAAGCCGGTACGTCGAGACATCATCACGCACTCGGTGCCCCATTCCTCGACGGCGTGCTGGATCGCCGTACCTGACGTTCCGCCGCCCACTACTGCCACTCGCATGTTGCCTCCCGTCCAGTCTCTACGTTCGTAGAGTCTCTATGATCGTAGAGCAACGGGTGAGGGGGGCGGCATGGAGCGCAGGGACGTGATCGCGGACGCGGGGATCCGACTGGTGGCACGCGACGGTGTCCACGCTCTGACCCATCGTCGGGTCGACGCCGAAGCGGGGCTGCCCGCCGGGTCGACGTCGTACTACGCGCGAACGCGAGGCGACCTGGTCGCTCTGGTCGCTGCCCGCCTGTCCGACGGGTCCGCGGGGGACCTCGATAGCCTCGTCGTTCCGGACGCGCTCACGCCCGTGGAGGCTGGATGGATCCTGGCTGGGCTGGCTCGTGACATGGCTGGGCGCGGTGATGCGCAGGCGGCTCGTTTCCTCCTGATGCTGGAGGTGCGCGCCGACCCGGAGCTGCGGGACCTGCTCACCCCTGCCGCCGCAGTCCGCAACCAGGTCACCCACCTCGCGGCGCGACTTCTCGCCGCCCTGGGGGTCGCCGAGGAAGGCCGTGACGTGCTCGCGTCCCAGTTGGCGGTGCTGGTGGATGCGCTGTTGATGTATGACACCAGCCACGCCGAGCCTGTCGACCTGGAGAACACACTGACGGCTTACCTGCGCGGGATCCTCGGATGAGCACGAGCAATCCAATCGCGACGGGCTGGCAGCTGAGCTGTTCGGGCGCTTGATTGGTGGGTGGAAGCCTCTGCTGGGTGCTCGCCGAGTCGCTGAGGGCCCTTGCTGGCTACGTACCTGACGCCATCGGCCTCGACGGTCAGAGGCCCGCCCAGCTGGCGGCGTGGCGGGCGGCCAACGAGCTGACGATGCTGACGCTCGTACTGGTCCCGACTGGGCTGGTCGGACGGATGTGGCGACCTCGTCCGCCGACCGGTCTGGCCTGGGCGCTCGGGGTGGTGGGTGCGCTCATCGGGTCGGCGTCGCTCCTGCTGCTGATCGCGCTGGAGGGTCTCCTCGTCTACCCCATCCCCGAACTGCCACTCAACGCCACGATCCTGCCGCTGGTCGAGAGTCTCGTTCTGGGCGCGCGCCACCTAGTCGCCTTGGGCTGGGCACTGGCAACGGGGGCATTCACCGCTCATGTTCTTCAAGCCAGTGCCACGCCGTCGCGCCTGCTCGCAACCGTGGGCGGGCTGAGCGTCGTCTGCCAGCTGGCGGGTTCCTTTCCCTAGCTCTGCCCACGCTGGATACCGGTGACGGCAAGCCTCCTGCTAGTCATCTGGACTCAATTGACTTGCAGGCATTCCAGCAGGTTGTGACCCCACCCCTCAGCGGCATTGGCGTGCCTTGGCTATTCGCCGACCTGTCCGTCGATGGCTTCTCGCAGGATGTCCGCATGGCCGCAGTGTCGGGCGTACTCCTCGATCATGTGGGTCAACAGCCAACGGACTGAGACTGTCTCACCGCCAGGGCGATGGACCTGAATGGACAAGGCGAACATTGGGTCAAGCACCGCCTGTTGCCACAACCGTCGAGACCTGTCGACAGAATCCTGCCAGCGGCGACGGAGCACCACTGGCGACATCTCCCGGGCAGACTCCCAGTCCCAGTCGGGTGTGGAGCTCCAGTCCACGCTGTTCCAAGGATCGCCCGCGGGGGATGAGGTGAGTACTCGGGAGAACCAGAAGTCCTCGACGTAAGCGAGGTGGTTGAGCAGGCCGGCGAGGGTCATCGTCGACACGGTGCAACGCTGGTGAAGAGCTGCATCGTCGACCCCTGTGACCTTCCAGGCCATGGTGGCCCGCAGGAAATCAAGGAAGCCAAGCAAGTTGGCCGCCTCGTCAGCATCAGCGGGAGGGTCGGGACGGCCCTGCTCGTCGTGGACGGTTTCACTCACGCGCCAACCCTACTGACGAGCGGTCGTCGGCAAGAGAGTGCGTTGACAGTGGATGGCGGCTGGCATGATGCGTTCATGGGATTGCCCGGGCTGGGTCACGACCGCACTCTGTGGCTCGACTTCGAGTCGGCCGGTTTCGACGACGAAACCCTGGCGCGGTTCGCGGCCGAGGTGGACGAGTTCGAATCTGTGCTGAACTGCCGGGTCCGGATTGGGGTACGCGACAGGTCGAACGATGCGTCGTGGATGGTCGCCGCACCTGGCTCTGGAGACGCGCCATCGTTGACGTGGGATCACTCGACGCTGACGTTGACCTCGCACGCGGCAGGACCCGAGCAGATGCTGGACTCGATGCAGCTGCTCCATGCCCTGGTTCGACATCCTGACTCAGAGCCTGCGTTCCGGGCACCGGCGAGTCTGGGGCAGTGAGTCTGGGGCAGTGGATCGTGCGCCGCGCGCATGAGTCGCAGCTCCTCGGCAACGCCGGCTACGCGCTGAGGGATGGCGAAACTTGGGGGAACCTGGCCTACCGCCTCGACCCTGCAGCCCAGGTCAGGGCTACGCGGCCGAGGCCGTCCTGCATCCCTGAGTCCTCGTGCCGTCAGCGTGTGATACCAAGTTGGTATCATGGGGTCGTGGCGATGACTCTGCGGTTGACCGAGGAGGATGAACGCGTGCTCGCGCGCCTGGCGCAGGACGAGGGGATCAGCCGCCAGGAGGCCACGATCCGGGCGATTCATGAGGTGGCCGAGCGGCGGGGGCATGAGCGCAAGGTGTCGGATGCCTCCCGGCGAGCTCGTGCTCGCTATGCCGACGTGCTGGATCGACTCGGGCGGTGACCGAGTACCTCGACTGGGAGGACCTGCTCGCGCTGGTCGATGACCTGCAGGTTGGTCCGTTGCGTGACCTGGGCCTGCTCGACTCAGCGGCGCACCCGCCCCAGGACGAGCCTGTGGGGTCGTGAGGCATACCCGAGCCTGGATGAGAAGGCGGCCGCGCTGTTGGAGTCGCTGGTCCGCAACCTTCCACTCGTGGATGGGAACAAGCGCCTCGGGTGGCTCGCCACCATCGTCTTCCTGGACATCAATGGCGCGTGGGTCGAGGCGCCGGATGATGACGCCTACGACCTGGTCATTGCTGTGGCCAGTGGGCGCCTGAACGTCCCCGAGATTGCCGAGACGCTCGCCCGCTGGCACTAGACCGCCGCGGCATGAGCGGAGATCAATCGGCTCCTGCCCTCAGCGGCTCCCGTCAGGCTCCCAGTGGTCAGGTACTTGGCTGAGCCCTTTCAATGGTCCATCTCCATGCCTCCATGACTGCAACACATGCGAGCCAGGCCAAGGGCGACTGCCCTTTCTGGTGCCCCTGACTGGGCGGGGGACTGCTTGGGGAGGTGCCGCACTCTTCGTCCGCGGACAGGGTGACGAGTCCCCTCCGATGGGGGCGACCGGGCACCTTGCTCGTCGACCTCTAGTCAACTCATTCATCCGCCGCGTGCCGCGGGAGCTGTAGGACCCACGATTTCCGGTCCAGAATGGTGATGACCACGACGCGGCCCCAAGCGTCATTGCGGTGTCTGCATTTTCGCATCCTGGGCCGGGGAACCAACCGATGATGAGCTCGAGGGAGGTTTGACCTGTTCGACCTGGCGCTGGAAACACGCAAGCAGCGCATTGCCTTCGTCGTCCTCCTGTCGTTTGGCACGGCAACTGCCATCTTCGCCCTGTTCTGGCGAAGCTACGACCCGACCTACTTGATCCTGCTCTTTGGCCTGGGTGCGATCGAGGGATTTCTTGCTGGACGACGACAGAAGAAGGATCCAGCCCTGACACCGGATGGATGGCCATGGTGGGGGAGCGGCACGACCTACGTTCTCGCGATCGTGGGCATGGTCGTCGTGAAAATGGCTTCCCTGCCGGTGGGTGCCGGCGGGGTTGGCCTGCTGGTGCTCATGAGTGGGATTGCAGCCAAGGGATGGGTCATCACCCGGCCGCGAACGAATGACGCTTGATGTGTTGAGCGAGGCGACCAGCAGCCCGGGAAAGGGGCGCGTCGCCCACACCACCTCGCAGTCAGCGATCGAGCCACCATCGCTGCCAAGGCGTCTCGACCGCGCGTGCGTCGTAGCGCCCGCGCACCCATGCGATCGCCGCGTCACGATCCAGCCCGTCCAACATGGCCAGTGCCGCGAGCATCGTTCCTGTCCGGCCCCGGCCGCCCCCGCAGGCCACCTCCACGCGTGCGGTGACAGCCCTGCCCCATGCCTCGGCCAGGGCATCTCGGGCCTGCTTGTCGTCCACTGGCAGGCCGAAGTCGGGCCACCTCACCCAGCGATGAGGCCACGGGACGTGGGGCGGACGCAACAGCGCGTACACGCCGAACTCGGGGTCTTCGTGGAAAGAAGCGCTCATTCTGCGTCCGCGGACGCGTCGTCCGCTGGGTAGCTCCAGCACGCCCGAGCCATCGTCTTCCCACTTCATGCCCACACTCTTCCAGGGCAGCCGCGCGTGTGGCCGGGACTTCGGACTCCCGTATGCCGACAATCATCCAGTGCTTGCTGCTTGCAGAGTGCTAGCATGGATCCATGACGACGCTCTACATTCGCGAGGTGCCGGAGGCTGTTGCCGAGACGTTGAAGTCGCGGGCCGCTGCGCAGGGGCAGTCCCTGTCTGCCTATGTCAACGCCCAGCTGGCCACGATCGCGGCCCGGCCGAGCAATGCCGAGATTGTCGCCCGGCTGCGCACTCTCGACCGCGGAGATGGAGTCCCCACCCAGCGCATCCTCGACGAGATCCAGGCGACGCGCCGGTGATCGTGCTCGACGCGTCGGCCATGGTGGAGGCGCTGGTCGGTTTCGCTCCGTCAGACGAGCTTCTGGACCTCCTCGAAGAGGACATCCACGCGCCACACCTGCTCGACGTCGAAGTGACCTCGGTGCTGCGTGGCCTAGAGCTCGGTCGTGCGCTGACGCGGGAGCGGGGGCAGCGGGCACTGGACGACTATTGGTCCTTCGCCATCGAACGCCACGAGCTGGAACCCCTGAGCATGACAATCTGGGGCCTGCGTCATCAGTTCACGTCCTACGACGCCGCCTATGTCGCACTGGCCGAAGCGTTGGGATGCCCCTTGGTCACGTGCGACCGCAAGCTCAAGACCAACGGCCACCGCGCAGAGATCCGCCTGATGCCTCGAACGTCCTGATCCGTCTCTTTGGGTCAAGGCCTTGGGGGCGGTGTCCCCCCTGGATTGCTGCAGCGATCCCGTCAGCGAATTCCCCGCCCCAACCACGTGGTGCTGGGAGTGCGGCGACGGGCCTCCACTGCGCACGTCGAAAAATGACTGGGCCCTTGATACAGCGCGTGCGGAGTCGCCTTTGGACGTGCACAGTCACGGGCCATTCCGGCGTTGCCGCGTGGCCGTGGTCCGGACCCAGCTCCCAGCGCATAGCCTCAACGTCAAGTGTGCGCAGTACTGCGACCAAGGAGGGCTGGATGACGAACGTGACGATCCGCCAGGGTGGGAAATACATGGCTCTGAATTTCGTCTTCGACGGGAATGCCTACTTGGACACACTCTCGCGCGCCCGCGCCTCGGTGGCGACCCTCCCTCATGAATGCCCCGAGCACCATGGAAGGAAATTCCATTGGCCGTGGCACTCAGGCGAGTGAAGAAGATCGCCCGGACGTTCCCCGAGGATCGAGGTCGCTGGAATGTTCTCCGATAGACGTTGTCGAACCGCGTCTTCCCACTGTTGACGGGGATGTACTTGAAACAGAGATCCCAGTCTCACTCTCGGGATTCGTGATCCTTCTTCCGCTGGCCGATCAGCGCGACTGGAGCGACGACAAGACCCACCAGGGAGAACCAGAAGTCCCTGTCGAAGTCTCGGTTCCACGCATGGGTCACGACGCTCCATGTCCAGAGCAGAACCATGACCAACAAGAACGTGGTCATCCATCTTCCTCGTGGCGTCAGCAACTGGATGGGACGTGTTGGCCGATTCATGGATTCAGTCCAGAGCGGCGGCGCGGGTTGTGATCAGCGCTCCGCAGCAATGTGTGTCGGAGGTTTTGAGGAGTGCGATGCTCTGCAGCAGAGAGGACTGCGTCGGATGTTCTCACCGTCGTGTTCGCAGGCGTCGCAACGCTTCACCGGTGAGGATGTGAATTGCGACCATCAAGGCGGGTGGTCCCACCGCCGCGATGCCGACGGTGGTGCGATCCAGCGACAGGACGCCGGCCTTGGCGAGACGCCGCAGCGCCAGGGCACTGAAGGGGATCACCACGGTTGGTGCCGTCACCACGCCGGGGGTGTAGCTGCGCCAGGACATCGAGTTGGTCAGGTGCGTGAAGCCGTGCAGCCCGAAACCAAGCAGTGCGGCCTGGTACAGCCGCGAGCGGCCACCGGTGGCCACACCCCGTGCCGAGAAGGCATACATCACGCCACCCATCACGGCGATCGACACCCTGACGTGGGTCTCGTCCAGTCCCTCTTTCGCCCAGTCCGGCAGGGCGATGGGCGCCCGGCGTGACAGCTCGGCGGCATTGGACCGGGACCAAGGCCCCATGGTGACCAATTCCTCGAGGTCGTTGACGACCCATGCCCAGAACAGACCATGCGAGACCCTCGCAGGACCCGAATTCTGGTGCGCATTTCGTGAGGGGTGCATATTTCCTCCGGTGGAATGGGAGTACCCGCCTGCCCCGCGCTCAGGCGCTCTGCTCGTCACTCTCCAGCTCCTCGTGCTGTACCACGTGGTCCTCGGAAGCGTCGTCCTCGCCGAAGTGCTCCATCAGGTGCGAGATCTCGTCGGCGATCTGCTGATTGGGCACGCCCCAGCCGTCCTGGTAGCCGTAGACCTCGGCCAGCGGCTTGTGGCCGCGGGTGCCGTCGATGATCTCGACGTCGCGCGGGCCCAACAGGCCGGGGTGGGCAACGCCCGCTGCCTCGGAGACCTTCAGCAGGTCGCGGCGCAGGGTCTGCACGTAACGCGCAAGCCGCTCCGCCTTGCCCTCGGGCTCCAGCCGGTGGCCAGCCACTTGTTCTGCGTCGCCACACCGGCAGGGCACTTGTCGGTGTGGCACTTCTGCGCCTGAATGCAGCCGATGGCCAGCATCGCCTCGCGGGCAACGTTTACCATGTCGGCGCCCATCGCGAAGGCCACCAGTGCATTCTCGGGCAGGCCGAGCTTGCCCGAGCCGATCCAGACCACCTTGTCGGCCAGGCCCTTGGCGGCGAAGACCTTGTGGACCTCGGCGAAGCCGATCCGGAAGGGGAAGGCGACCGAGTCGCTGAAGACGAGGGGAGCGGCACCCGTGCCGCCCTCGCCGCCGTCGATGGTGATGAAGTCGACGCCACGGGTGCCGTCGGCCATCAGCTCGGCCAGCTCGTCCCAGAAATCGCGCTCACCGACCGCCGACTTGATGCCCACCGGCAGTCCGGTGCGGTCGGCGACCATCTCCACGCAGTCGAGCATCTCGTCGACGCTGCTGAAGGCGGTGTGCCGCGAGGGGCTGACGACGTCCTTGCCCTCCTCGACGCCACGGATGCGGGCGATCTCGGCGCTCACCTTTGCGCCGGGCAGGTGCCCGCCCAGGCCGGGCTTGGCGCCTTGGCTCAGCTTGATCTCGATGGCCTTGACCGGTGCCGACTCGACGACGGCCACCAGCTCGTCGATGTCGAAGTTGCCGTGCTAGTCGCGGCAGCCGAAGTAGCCGGTGCCGATCTGCAGGGTGAGGCCACCGCCCTGGCGGTGGTGGTCGGACAGGCCGCCCTCGCCGGTGTTGTGCAGGAAGCCGCCCAGCAGCGCGCCCTTGTTGAGGGCCATGATGGCCTGCGGGCTGAGCGAGCCGAAGCTCATCGCCGAGGCGTTGACCACCGGGTCGGGACGGAAGGCCTTGCGGCGCCCCCGCGGACCGCCCATCACCTTCGCGGCCGGCAGCGGACTGGTGGGGTCGGCGTGCAGCGATGCCGACGGCGCCACCTGGCTGAAGGTGCGGTGGCGCACGATGGGGTGGGTGCTGTTCTCGACGTCATTGTGGGTGCCGAAGCCGAAGTAGTTGTTCTCGCCCTTCGCGGAGCTGTAGACCCAGCGGCGCTGGTCACGGCTGAAGGGGCGCTCCTCGTCATTGCTGGTGACGATGTACTGGCGAAGCTCCGGCCCGATCGCCTCCAGGGCGTAGCGGGCGCGCGATGACGGGGAAGTTGTGCCTGGGGGCGTGCTTGGTCTGCAGGAGGTCCTGGGCGGCGAGCCCGGCGGTGGCGGCGGCCGCCAGCGCGGCAGAGGTCTTCTTGGCGTCCAT